>WFOY01000174.1 GCA_015487835.1 Aquificaceae bacterium | reverse complement strand
GTCCTTCGGGGGCAGCTTCGCAGTGGGGTTTGCGATAGGCATGAAAGTATAATATTTGCGTCATGATGCAGGGCTACGGAAGGGAGAGGTGGGCCACGAGGATAGGCCTCATCCTCGCTATGGCGGGGAATGCGGTGGGCCTCGGGAACTTCCTCCGTTTTCCCGTCCAGGCTGCGGAGAACGGGGGCGGGGCCTTCATGATCCCTTACATAATCGCCTTCTTGATCATAGGAATCCCGCTGATGTGGATAGAGTGGGCCATAGGAAGGTACGGTGGAGCCCAGGGACACGGAACGACCCCGGCCATCTTCTACCTGCTCTGGAAGAACAAGCTCTCAAAGGTAGTGGGAGTCTTCGGTCTTTGGATACCCCTCGTCGTGATCATCTACTACGTATACATAGAGTCCTGGACACTCGGCTTCGCTATAAAGTTCCTGCTCAATCTCGTTCCCCAGCCTCCCACCGAGGTCGAAGACACTAAGGACTATCTGAAGCCCTTTGAGGACTTCCTTATCAGCTACAAAGGTTCGGGGGAGGAGCTAATAATCCCATCACTATACGCTTACGTCGTATTCCTGATTACGATGGTTATAAACGTAGGGATCCTGATAAGAGGAGTTTCTAAAGGCATTGAAGCCTTTGCGAAGATAGCAATGCCCACGCTATTCATACTGGCGGTCGTCCTCGTGGTGAGGGTCTTCCTTCTGGAAACTCCTAACGGGACCGCCCTGGAAGGCCTCAACTTCCTTTGGAAGCCTGACATCTCCAGACTCACCGATCCGGGCGTCTGGATAGCTGCTTCTGGCCAGATCTTCTTTACCCTGAGCCTCGGGTTCGGGGCCATAATAACCTACGCCTCATACGTGAGGAAGAATCAGGACATAACCCTGAGCGGTCTTACCGCAGCCTCTCTGAATGAAACAGCGGAGGTTGTTCTGGGTGGGTCCCTGGCCATACCGGCCGCTGTGGCCTTTTTCGGAGTTGCGAACGCGATAGCCATAGCGAAGGAGGGGGCCTTCGATCTCGGGTTCATAAGCCTTCCAGCTATATTCGTCAACATGACGGCGGGCAACTTCCTGGGATTTCTTTGGTTCTTCCTGCTCTTCTTCGCTGGTCTCACCTCCTCAATAGCTCTTATGCAACCCCTCATAGCCTTCTTCGAGGACGAGTTCGGCCTATCCAGAAGGAGCTCCGTCCTCATAACCGCAGGGATAGTATTCTTCAGCGCACACCTGGTGATATTCCTCAGAGGTTCCTTAGACGAGATGGACTTCTGGGCGGGGACCATAGGAGTGGTCTTCTTCGGACTCTTAGAGATGATCATCTTTCTGTGGATATTCGGGGGCCAGAGGGCCTGGGAGGAGATAAACAGGGGAGGCATAATCAGGGTTCCGAAAGTCTACTACTACGTGATGAGGTATGTAACTCCTATCTTTCTCCTCGTACTTCTCGGAGCGTGGGGTAAGGAATATATACCCAAAGTAATAGCCGAAACCCACTGGACCGTGTGGGTTACGAGATTCTACCTCATAGGCCTTTTCCTTTTCCTAACACTCCTGGTCTTCATAGCGGAAAGGAGGAGGCCGAAGGAGGCACTTAGTGAATAGGGTAATGATATTCCTCCTCTCCTTCTACTTCGGGCTAGGGTCTTTCTTCAGCTTCATCGTGGCTCCCGAGCTCTTCAAAACTTTGGAGAGAAGCGTTGCCGGGGACATAGTGGAGAGGATATTCCCCATCTACTTCGGTGTGGGTCTTGGAGCTGTCGGTATATCCCTTCTTATAGGGATAACCTCTAAGATGAAAAGGTTCCTCCTCACCCTCCTTGCGGTAAACCTCTTGGTTCTTATAGCGCTTGAGTTTTACGTTCTCCCTAAAGCTCACTCCCTGAAGGTTTCGGGATCCCCCGAGTTCATGAAGATGCACCTTGTGTCGGTGATAATGAGCACGGTGTCCCTATTCCTGACCTTCGGGGCTATAGTCTACCTGATAGTAAGAACTAAAGATGCTGGTTCTTAAGCTTTCCCAGATCCCCGTTCCCAAAACGAACAGGTATATAAGGAGGAAAGGGGGCAAAGTCTTCAAACCCCCCAGAGTAAAGAACTGGGAGGTGAGAGCCCTGTGGGAGCTCAGACAGCAGTATAGAGGTGATCCGATAGATAAAAAGATCTCCGTAGACATAACCCTCATACTTCCGAACCGCAGGAAGAGGGACATAGACAACATGCTGAAGAGCCTCTGGGACGTCTTGGAGAAGGCGGGGGTGATAAAGAACGACAACCTCATCTACGAGGTCAGGACCGTGAAGAGGATAGAGAAGGGCAACCAGGGGGTAGAGATCAGGATCAAGGAGTTCCGCGATAGCTCCTGACCATGATATCGCAGACCTCCTCTTCGGAAACCTCGTCCAGGTTTATCTCCCTCCAGCCCTGTTTCCTGAACCACCTTATCTGGCGCCTGGCATACTCTCTGGTATTCCTGATTATACTCTCCACCGCGCTCTCGAGATCCACCTCTCCCTTGATGTAGGGAACGAGCTCCTTGTAGCCTATGGCCTGGAAGGCGGTGAGAAAGTTCTCAAAGCCTTTTTCTACCAGCCTCCTCACCTCCTCCACCAGCCCCTCCTCAATCATCCTTCTGACCCTGAGCTCTATCCTTCTGGACAGGCTATCCCAGTTTCTGTTCAGGAAAAAGCCCGCAAACTCGAACCTGGGCCTATCCCATCTGTGGAAGAAGGAGAAGGGCCTTCCTGTCTCTATGAAGACCTCAAGGGCCCTCACTACTCTCCTCAGATCGTTTCTGTGGATCTTACGGGAGTACTCGGGATCCACAACCCTGAGCTTGCCGTAGAGAAAGTCCTTCCCCTTCCTCTCCGCCACTCTGTAGAGTCTCTCTCTGAGAACCATGTTGGGCTCGGGGGTATCTTCTATACCGAAGAGCAGGGCCTGGATGTAGAGGTAGGTTCCTCCGACCACTATGGGAGCCTTCCCCCTGCTTTGTATATCCTCGATAGCCTTCAGAGCCAGGTTCTCGAAGATCTTGGCGTCGAAGCGCTCTCCCGGATCAACCACATCGACAAGGTGGTGCCTCACCTCTTTCATGCACTCCTTCGGCTTGGCTGTTCCTATGTCCATACCTCTGTAAACCGCCATGGAATCGGCGCTCACTATCTCCCCTCCCAGCCTCTCGGCGACGCAACAGGCCACCCGGGACTTACCTACCGCGGTCGGCCCCCCTATTATCAGAAGCCTTTTCATTCATTCCGAATTAATTGGATAATAATATACTGCCCGACGGGGCGTAGCTCAGGTGGCAGAGCGTCGGCTTTGGGAGCCGAAGGTCGGGGGTTCAAGTCCCCCCGCCCCGATTCATGGTTCGTAAACGTGCTCCACCCTCTCGATCCTACCGTTCAGGTAGATGTAGTAGAAGGTGGCGATCTCCTCTCTGGATCCTAAGGAGAGACCTATGCAGTCGCTTTTGAAGAGGATCTCCACGCTCCAGCCCCAGAATCCTAAAGCCCCGGCGATCTTACAGGGGCTAAGGACCTCCTTTGGTCTCCCGTAGAACTTGGGTTTGCCCCCAGCCTTGGCCTCCTCCCAGATCTTTTGGACCTCGAAGGTATTACCTGATGAGACCAAGAACAGCTCCACCACCTTCTTAACCCTTCCTCTTCCCGTCAGGACCCTCAGGAAGGCGTCCTTTCTCCCGTCCCCGTTTATGTCCGCAAAGGCCGCCCAGGGAGCCAAGTCCTTCCCAGTATAGGCCTTGAGGTCCTCGCAGGTCACACCTAGGAAGTCCGTATATATCTCGTAGTCTCCGAGACTCTTTACAAGATCCCTGTGAGCCTCCTCAGGTATGGAGAGGTACACACTGCAGCCTCCAAGATCCACCTCAAGTCGCGGGGGAGGACCAACCTCCACGGTGCTGAAGACACGCTTTGAGGGGTTCCGATCTACACCAAAGGCAAGGCAGGCAACAAGGATCAGGTTGATAACCCTCCTCACCCCAAGCTAAAGTTAATATAACATGGTAAGGACCCTAACGGCATTTTTGGCGTTCCTCCTTGTCTCCTGTGCTCCCGTCTCTCAGACCATCCAGCACGCCATCCTCCCTCCTGAGGAGGAGATAAGGATCGGGAAAAGCTACACCCCCTCCGCCATAGCCGAGAACGAGGGTCTCTATCCCGACGAGGAGGTCCAGAGTTACGTGAGGGAACTCGGGATGAGGATCGCCTCCTTAGCTCCGAGGAAGCTACCCTACCGCTTCTACGTTGTCAACTCCTCGACCCAGAACGCTTTTGCCCTTCCCGGAGGTCCTGTCTTCGTGACGAGGGGACTCCTCCTCATGATCGAGAACGAGAGCGAGCTTGCCGCTGTCCTCGGACACGAACTCGGACACACAAACAGAAGGCACCACGCGAGGTATCTCGAGAAGGTACTCGGTCTCTCCCTGATCCTTAGGGTGACCTCCGCCCTCATAGGTGACGGTAGCCTAAGCTCTCAGCTTCTGATCCAGGCGGCTAACATAGGTGCCTCCCTCCTTGCCCTCAAGTTCAGCAGGGACCAGGAGAGGGAGGCGGACGCCTTCGGCGTTGAGATAGTATCAAAGGCTGGCTACGACCCTAGAGGGTTCATAGGCCTCTTCGAGAAGTTCAGGAAGGTCCAAAAGGAGAGGCCCCCCGCCTGGCTCTCGACCCACCCGCTTCCCGAGGAGAGGGTGAGGAACGTCTCCTCCATGGTCCACCGTCTCAGGAAGCCGAATATGAGGGTAGACTCTGAGAGGTTCAGGAGGGTAAAGGAGAAGCTGCTGAAGACCAAAGGATCCTTCGATCTTTACGAGGAGGGGAAGAGGCTGTACCAGGAGGGTAGGAAAAGAGAAGCTCTCGAAAAGTTTAAGGAGGCTGTGCGTCTTTTTGAAAGGAACCAGATGGCCCACATATACGCCGCCGTTGTGCTTACGGAGTGGGGAAGGAACAGGGAGGCCCTCCAGCACGCCTCAAGGGCTGTGGATATAGACCCAAACTTCTTCTGGGGTAGGTTCGTAAGAGGTGTCGTCCTGTTTAACATGGGGTCCTTCAATGAGAGCCTAAGAGATCTGGTGGTGGCCAGAGGTCTGGTACCAGCCTTTGCGGACACCCACTACTACATAGGTAGAAACTACGAGGCCCTCGGTAGATACAGGGAAGCTCTCAGAAGTTACGAGAACGCCCTCAGGCTGGCCAGCGGTAAGGAACCCTGGATCCAGGACGCAAAACAGAGGTACGACCGGCTAAGAAGGTACGTATGGTAGCTTGAAGGAGGAGGTCCCGGTGCTAAAATATAAACCTCGGGTGAGGGCCCGTAGCTCAGCTGGATAGAGCAGGGGATTTCTAATCCCCAGGTCGGGGGTTCGAGTCCCTCCGGGCCCGCTATTGATTTTCAAGGGTTTTGTGAACTAAGAGGCCTTCCAAGTTTTCCTGATTTCTAACGGATTTCTAACGGATTTTCTCAGGACATTATCAAGTAATTGTGCTTGAGACCTGTTAAAGTCCATGTCCTCGAAGAGATGCCCGTATATGTCGAGGGTTGTGTTTATGCTGGCATGCCCAAGTTGTTTTTGAATGTACTTAATGTTCTGCCCGGCTTTAATTCTCATGCTGGCATTTGTATGTCTCAGACTGTGGAAGGACACGACCCTTAGCCCTGCTTTCCTTAGTGCCGGTTTGAAGTATCTGTTTACCACGTTCTGATGCTCGGAGGGTTCTCCCCTTGGAGAGGGGAAAACGAGATTGTACTTATTGGGAGGACAGCGA
>WFOY01000173.1 GCA_015487835.1 Aquificaceae bacterium | reverse complement strand
GGATGGTTGTGGGGCTTGTTATCCTCTTGTTCGTGACATACCTCGCTTTATCCCAGACTGTCATAAAGGCCCACGAGGGGGCGGTGAGGGCGATAGACGTGGAGGGTAACCTATTGGTGACAGCTGGAGACGACGGCTTCATAAGGGTTTGGAACATAAAGAACATGAGGCAGATCCTGAGGATAAAGAGTCACAGGGGTAAGGTGCTCTCGGTCGCCATAAACAGGAGGGGCTTCATAGTCTCCTCGGGGGACGACGGGATCATAAGGATATGGAGGCTGCCCCAGGGGAGGCTGTTCAAGATCCTGAGGGGTCACAAGGAGTTCGTGAGAACCCTCACCTTCTCAAAGTACGGTAGGAAGATGGCGTCCGCCGACGACCTCTGGGAGATAATCGTCTGGGACGCGGTCAGCTGGAAGATGGTCAGAAAGCTAACGGGTCACACAGGATGGATATACGCCCTCGCCTTCTCACCCAAAGGTGACCTCCTCGCCTCCGCATCAAGAGACTACACGGTTAGGATATGGGACCTTGAGAAGGGTAACGTCAGGGTCCTTGAAGGTCACAGGGACTTCGTGTACGCGGTTGCCTTCTCACCCAGGGGAAGCATCCTTGTATCGGCTGGGAACGACCAGCAGATAATAGTCTGGAGGGTAAGGGACGGAAGGCTGCTTTACAGGTTCAAAGCCCACGACGGGAGCATATACGCCTTAGACTACTCCCCCGACGGGACCTTCGTCGCGAGCGGTGGCTACGACAGAAGGGTAAAGATCTGGAGCACCTCCGACTGGAGGCTGGTGGGTGTGTTCACAGGCCACAGGGGGCTGATAACCTCAGTAAAGTTCTCCCCCGACTCCTCCCTTCTCATATCTGGGGACACCGAAGGTTACATAAGGATCTGGAAGCTAAAGTAAGATCTTTCCCCATGAGGGCTGTCCTCCAGAGGGTAAACAGGTCCTGGGTGAAAGTAGATGGCAGGGTGGTCGGCGAGATAGGGAGGGGGCTAAACGTACTCCTCGGTGTCGGTAAGGGGGACACGGAGGAGGACGCAAAGAAGCTGGCCTCCAAGATCGTTAACCTTAGGATATTCGAGGACGATAGAGGTAAGTTCCAGCACTCCCTTCTCGACATAGGAGGGGAGGCCCTCGTGGTCTCCCAGTTCACCCTCTACGCCAGCGTGAGGAAGGGAAGAAGACCCAGCTTCGAGGAAGCTGAGGAACCCTCTAAGGCGAAGGACCTCTACGAAAAGTTCGTGGAGGAGGTCAGGTCCTTCGGTGTTAGGGTGGAGACTGGTGTCTTCGGGGCCATGATGGAGGTGTACATAGAGAACTGGGGGCCTGTCACGATAGTCCTGGACTCGGCCGATCTCTGAGATAGATTTTAAGGTGGGATGGAGGGTAAGGACAAGACCATAATGGAGTGTGTGGGTCCGTGCCTCCAGAAGATAAAGGAGCACCAGGAACTCAAGGAGATCTTCAAAAAACTTTCCGAAGGAAGGGAGGAGTTCATAGAGGAGATCCTAAAGGAGAAGGTCCAGGACTACCACAGGAAGATGGTCCTCTACCTATCCGAACTCGTGGCGGAGATAAAGGCAAAGAGGGAGATACTTGAGAGTCTAAAGGAAGGTCCCCAGAGGGAGGAGGTGAGGAGGGACTTAGAGGATCTGGAGATGGAGCTCTTCTGCTGCCTCGCCGAGGTCTTGGAGACCTACCACTTCTTCAGGACCCTCGAGGACCTCTCGGACCAGCACGTGGAGCAGGCACTCAACATACCCGTGAGGCTGCTGTATGATCTCCTACTTAGGTAAGCTGGTTGTTTTTCTTCTGTTCCTCCTGGTCTCCTGCGGAGGGGTGTCCGAGGAAACCCTAACCCCTGAGAGAACCCTTGCCGTGTACGTTGACGCCCTGAAGAAGGGGGACAGCAGGACTGTAGATATCCTCAAGTACAGACGCCCCATACCTCCAGAGGTGAGGAACGGTGTTATAGCCTTCATATTTATCTTTGCCCTTATGGGTGCACTCGTTAGGATCACGGGCTTTGACCCCTTCCTCACCATGTTCCTGTGCAGGGTTATAGACAGCCTCTCACCCCAGAGCAGGGTCATGGCCCTTCTCGCCACCCTCGTCCTTACGTTAGCTATCGGCTACGGGGGGTGGAAGCTGCTGAGCGGTCTCGTAATGAAGATGGCTGTCATGAAGGACCTTACCGTGGTGGAAGGTTCTGAGAAGATAGAGGTCCTCAGCACAGAGGTAAGGGGTAACAGGGCCCTCGTGAGGTACAGGGTTGTATTCAAGGGCAGGTCCTACGAGAGGGAGGCGGTCCTCATCCTGGAGGGCCGGACGTGGAAGGTGGACCAGCTCTGAAGCATATAATATATGTATGGTAGAGATCGAAAGGTTCATAAAAGAGGCTCTTACCTTCGACGACGTACTTCTCGTCCCGGATTACTCGGAGGTCTTACCCCACGAGGTTGACGTCTCCACCCACATAACACCGAGGATAAAGCTGAACATACCTATAGTTTCGGCCGCTATGGACACGGTCACGGAGGCGAGGTTGGCGATAGCCTTAGCGAGAGAGGGTGGTATAGGGATAATCCACAGAAACATGACCATAGAGGACCAGGCCAGGGAAGTGGAGAAGGTGAAGAAGTCGGAGAGCGGCATGATCCTGGACCCAGTTACGGTACACCCCGGGGCAACCGTGAGGGAAGCTCTGAGCATAATGGAGAGGTTCAAGATCTCGGGGGTTCCAGTGGTG
>WFOY01000172.1 GCA_015487835.1 Aquificaceae bacterium | reverse complement strand
GGCTCAAAGAGAACTCCTACCTTACCACCAGGATAGGCTACGAGGTGCTCTACATAGAGAAGCAGGAGGTGGAGAGGGAGGTGGGCATACTCTCCAGGTTCGGTAGGGTTCTGCCCATGTACGCCTCCGCCTCCGGAAAGGTCTTCTTAGCTTACTTCGATGAGAGGGAGCTGGAGGACTACTTCAGAAAGGTGAGATGGATAAAGTACACAGACAGCACCAAGACCCCCGATGAGATAAGGGAGGAGATAGAGATCATAAGGGAGAGGGGTTACTCCGTTAACCTGGGCGAGTACGAGGAGGATGTGGTGAGCATAGCTGCCCCCGTCTTTGACTACGCTGGAAAGGTCAACTACACGGTGAGCGTGGTCGCCCCAGCCCACAGGGTTCCCGAGGACCTGCTAAGAAGCAAGTTCAGGGATGTGGTCATAGACGCCGCCCAGGAGCTTTCCAAGAGGCTGGGGAGGATCTAATCCCAGTAACCAAGCTTCAGGGATATATCTAAGGCCGCGTCCTCGAGAAGAGGTCTTATCTCCTCCTCTATGGTCTTCAGAGACAGTCTGTACAGGGGAGCTATGACCTCCACCGATCCTATGGGTCTCCCCTTGTAGTCCCTTATAACACAGGCACCCCCGGATATGCCCGACCTCTCGTCGTACTCGTAGTCGAACACAAACCCAGCCTCACCTTTGAGGGCCTTCCTGATAGCCTTGGAGGAGCTAACAGAACTGTTTATGCTGTACCTTCTTCCGATCCTGGACTTGACCTTAACAGGCTTTATCGTCTCCTCGGAGGCGACGTATATAACGTACTGCTGCTTCTCATCGAGCATGGCCAGGTTCACCGTCTCACCAAGCCTGAACCTGAGGGTCTTCAGAACAGGGGCCGAGAGCTTGGTGAGGGGATGCTTGTGTATGAACCCGTAACCGAGGACTACGCAGCCTGTGGACAGCTTGTACTTGTCCGTCTCCTCCTCCTTCTCTATGAGCCTGTGCTCCTCGAAGGTCACGAGGATCCTGAATACGTTGTTCTTGTTGAGGTTGAGCTCGTTGCTTATCTCCGTAACTCCCGCCACCCCCTTCCTCATGAGGTACTCTAAGACGTCAAGGGCCTTGTCCAATGCCTTCATCCTACAGAGGTATTTTAAAACGGTTCTTTATTTTTCCCCAAGAAGGTGTGTCTCCCTATGCCACACCGATCCGACCTTTATGCACACTACGCTCTGGTGTGGACACCCTACTCTAACAGACCTAAAACGGTGTTTTAAAAATCTTGACAGGGAGGGAGCCCTCACCTAAAATTTTTAACACCCTTTCGGGAGGAAACCATGCAGGTGATAGAGGCCGATAACGTATACCCTTGGGAAGGTAAGGTGAGGATCCCAGAGGAGGGAGAGTTCGTAAAGCTGAGCGAAGACAAGACCATATCCGTCCCCGACACGCCCATAGTCCCCTACATAGAGGGGGACGGTATAGGTGCCGAGATAACCCCTGCCATGATCCTCGTCGTGAACAGGGCCGTCGAGAGCGCCTACAACGGATCTAAAAGGATCCTCTGGGTAGAGCTCCTCGCAGGGGACAAGGCTGAGGAGAAGACAGGGGAGAGACTCCCCCAGGAGACCTTAGAGGTCCTCAAAGAGTCGGTCATAGCCATAAAGGGTCCCTTGGGGACGCCCGTGGGGAAGGGGGTGAAGTCTATAAACTCGATCCTGAGAAGATCTTTTGACTACTACTCAGCGGTGAGACCCGTCTACTGGATGGGTCAGCCAACTCCCATACCCGAACCTGAGAGGGTGGACCTTGTAGTCTTCAGGGAGAACACGGACGACGTCTACGCAGGTGTTGAGTTCTTCTCGGGAACGGAGGAGGCAAAGAGAGTCAGGGAGTTTCTTCTCAAAGAGATGGGAGCTAAAGAGGAGGGCTTCCCCGAGGACGTTGGCATAACCGTAAAGCCGATGAGCGAGTTCAAGACCAAGAGGCATGTGAGAAAAGCTCTGAGGTATGCTTTGGAAAACAACAAGAAAACCGTCGCCGTAATAGGAAAGGGCAACATAATGAAGGCGACGGAGGGTGCCTTCATAAACTGGGCCTTCGAGGTGGCGGAAGAGCCGGAGTTCAAGGGAAGAGTAGTTACAGACCCTGAGGCGGAACCGGAAGAAGGTCAGGTGAAGATGGTAAAGGTCATAACTGACCAGATGCTTATGCAACTGGTCCTCAGACCCGAGGCCTACGACGTGATAATAGCCCAGAACCTAAACGGCGACTATGTCTCGGACCTTGCAGCAGCACTCATAGGTGGTCCTGGCTTTGTCCCAAGCGGGAACATAGGGGACGGATACGCCCTCTTTGAGAGCACCCACGGGACAGCCTGGGACATAGCGGGTAAGTGGATAGCGAACCCGCTTTCGCTGACGCTCTCGGGTGCCATGATGCTCGAGTACATGGGCTGGAAGGAGGCTGCTGAGAAGATATACTCCGCCGTGAGGAGGACCCTCGCCGACAGGGTGGGGACTCCCGACATTGCGAACGGCTTCAGGAAGAGGGGTGAAGAGGCTAAGGAACTCGGGACCATAGAGTTCGCAAAAGAGATAGCTTCGAGGATCGAATAGAGGAGGTTCCCAATGAAGGTGAGAGTAAAGCAGAAGGAGGACTTTCACTTCGTAGGTGTGGGTCCGGCGGGCAGGGAGGTCCCCATAGACGCTGCGGACTACGTTGGCGGTAAGGGAAGGGGCATAAGACCTCCCGAGCTTCTCTTCCACTCGATAGCGGGGTGTGTGGGAATACACCTCTACGAAGCCCTCCACAAGGAGGGAAAGCACGTAGAAGACATAGAGATAGAGACGGACGCTGAGAGGATAACCGAAGGCTACCCAAAGGTCTTTACAAAGATATACCTACACGTGAAGGTAAAAGGGAACGTAACAGAAGAAGACGTCAAAAAAGCCCTCGACAAGACCATATACGACCCCGGAACCTGCTCGATAGCTTACATGATAAACAAGGTCGCTCCCGTTGAGTATAGGATAGAAATCTGGAGGTCTTAATAGATGTCTCACTGTGAGGAGGTAAGGGATAAGCTTCTTGAGTTGCTTAAGGAGATTAGGGAAGTAGAATATAGACGTGGAAAAAAGAAACACATACTTGATTGCCCAGGGGGAGTTTTATACAGCAGTTATGAAACTGTTAAATCTGGTGATTGTATGATTTTTGGATTGAATCCAAGAGGTGACATAAACGAAGAAAATTGCAAAATAAAGAAAGATATAGAAGAAGTATATAAAAAATCCTTAAGGAACCCTAATTGGAATGCCTTTTTTGACGAAGTATGGGATGAAGGCAAAAAGCCAGGTGAATCAAGGTTGCAGCTTCGCATGAGGTGCTTTGCCAAGCTATTAATGGAAGAAGAAGAAAAGTTAAGGTCGATCTGTTGCTCTAATATTGTTTTTGTACAAAGTGAGAATGTAAAACAAATTCCTTTTGAAGACCTTGCCGAAACTTGTTGGAAAGTAAATGAATGGTTAATAAAAGAAGTTAGACCAAAATACATATTTGTATTCGGCAAACCTGGATACCAATTCCTAAAAAAGAAATTAAGTGCAAACAAAGAAAAAGAACCTATCAATGCTAAGTGGGGAAGATGGACAATAGAAATTGCATACAATGATAAAGTTTACATAATCGGTATTCCACATCTGAGCAGATATACCTTTGAGGATCGGAAAGAAGTTGTTAATCAAATAAAAGAAAAAATAGGAGGTCTCACATGTTCAAGAAGATCTTAGTCGCAAACAGAGGTGAGATAGCCTGCAGGGTTATAAGGGCCGCAAAAGAATTGGGAATACAGACCGTAGCCATATACAACGAGATAGAAGGGACCGCGAGGCACGTGAAGATGGCTGACGAAGCCTACATGATAGGTGTTGACCCCTTGGACACGTATCTGAACAAGCAGAGGATCATAGACCTCGCCCTCGAAGTGGGAGCCGACGCTATCCACCCCGGATACGGCTTCTTGGCTGAGAACGCTGAGTTTGCGAGGATGTGCGAGGAAGCTGGGATAACCTTCATAGGTCCCCCATGGCAGGTAATAGAGCTGATGGGAGACAAGGCAAGATCCAAGGAGGTGATGAAGAAAGCCGGAGTTCCCGTAGTTCCCGGATCTGAAGGAGTTTTAAAAGACGTAGAAGAAGCAAAAGCCATAGCTAAAGAGATAGGCTACCCTGTTCTCCTCAAGGCTACAGCGGGTGG
>WFOY01000171.1 GCA_015487835.1 Aquificaceae bacterium | reverse complement strand
GGAGGAGAGGGAGCTGGACGAGGAGGCAAAGAGAATCCTCAAGGAGAAGATGGACATCTTAGAGGAGGCAGACGTCGATTACAGGACCGCCTTCAGGGCGGTTAAGGCCAAGCTCGCCGAAGAGAAGAGGATAAACATAAACCCGAGGGAAAGGATGAACCAGATAGCCAACATGATAAGGGACCTCATAATGGAGGATGAGACCGTGGAGATATACGAGGATCCTCCCGTAATAAGGAGGAGGATAGTGGAGATACTGAGGGAGGCCCTCAGGATAGAGCAGGAGATAGAGAGGGCCGTAAGGGAAAAGATAAGGAGCTACTCGAGGAACATCCTCGAGGGCACACCCGAGTGGAACATCCTCTACAGGAGGATGTACGAGGACGAGCTTAAGAAAAGGGGTCTCGCCTAAGGGAGGTAGAGTATAGGGTTCTGCCTTATGCCGTACTTTATCACCTCATAGTGGAGGTGGGGTCCCGTGGTCCTTCCCGAGGAACCAACGTAGCCAACGACCCTGTTCTTGGCGACCCTCTCACCCTTCCTGACAGCGACCGCGGCCATGTGTGCGTAAAGGGTAACGAAACCGTACCCGTGGTATATGACCACGGTCCTGCCATATCCTTTCACGTAACCTGCGAAGATCACGTAACCCGGAGCTGTCGCTACCACCCTGCTACCGTAAGGGGCCGCTATGTCAACGCCCGTGTGGAACTCCCTCCTCCCCCTGAACCTCCTCCACCCGAAGCCCGAGGTGACCATACCTATAACCGGCCATATGTCTGGGGTGGCCATCTCCACCGTCCTCGGGGAGAGGAGGTCCTCCACCTCTTCTAAAGAGGGGTCGTAGCGTATGTCTATTGTGTCCGTGTCAGTCCTTCCCATTATCGAACCTGAGACCAGGAGGGCTAAGCTAAGTAGTAGAGCCTTCTTCATCTAAGTAGAAGACCTCGTCCGAGATGGGATCGTTCCACCTCTTGAAGCCTGGGAGGGTCTCTATCCTGTACCAGGCGGACCTGTACCATATATCCCTCGGCGGTCTCCTCACAGGAGCTATCTGGGCCGCCCTCGTCTCTGGATGATACTCCCAGTTCATGTAGTGGTTGAAGTCCTGGATGATATCGGTTATCACAACGCCGTACTCGTTTATGAGGGTCTCCTGAAACTCCTTCCACCTGAATATGGAGGAGTCCCTCAAAGTCAGCCCGAAGTATCCCGAACACCCCTCCTCCTTCAAGGTAGCTATGCCCCTCCCTATGAAGGCCCTGAAGGCCGCGAAGGTCTCTGGAGGGTCGGTTACGAATACGTCGAACTTCCCTATTATGTCCTCGGGGAAGGGGTTTCTGAGGTCCCAGACCATCGCCGTCGCGTTCTCTATACCGAGTTCCTTGAAGACCCTGTTGTCGAACTCTATCAGCCTCTCGTCTATGTCTATTATGAGGACCCTCTTTGGCTTTCTCGTTAAGGCTACCGCAAGGCCAGTGAGGTCGTCCTCCGCCCCCATCACTATGATCTCTTTGTTCCTTAAGTCCCCCCTCGAATCCAGAAAGAGGACCCTCGATATCGTGGTCTCAGGTGTCACAGCCCCCTGGTCGTAGTCCCTTATGGGGGAGGGTCTTTCTTTTGCTATCTCCACGAAGGTCCTGTAGAGATCCTTGTCCGCATAAAAGGGGTAACCTCTCCCCTCGCAGGCCTGGCAGGAGAAGTCCACCACCTTAGCTGTGCCGAGTTCGGAGACGAGGTCGTAGCCCTTCTGGGTGAGGAGTATGTTCTCCTCCTCGTCTATGAAGAGTATGCCCTCCGAGACAAGTCTCTTAACGATCTCGGCAGCAGCCGGGACAGGCATGTCCGATAGGTCCACTATCCTCCAGAAGTCGCCTGTTGTAAGGACCGCCGAGATCACCCTCTCCACGTTCCTCCTGTGGACCCTTACCTTGGTCTCCTTCTGAACGTCCTTGGCTATCCTCGATAACAGTTCCAACCCTTTACCTCCGCTTGGGCTGAATATTATAACAGGATGAGGATAGACAGGTACCTCTTCGAGAAGGGTTTAGCACCTTCGAGGGAGAAGGCGAAGGCCCTGATAATGGCGGGACTAGTTTACGTGGACGGGAGGAGGGTAGACAAGCCGGGCTACAGGCTAAAAGGGAACGAAAGGGTCGAGGTGAGGGAACCTCCCAGGTACGTATCGAGGGGCGGATACAAGCTCGAGGGTGCCCTAAAGAAGTTCGGCGTGATCGTGGAGGGGAAGGTCTGCCTCGATATAGGATCCTCCACAGGAGGGTTCACCGACTGCCTCCTCCAGCACGGGGCGAAGAAGGTCTACGCTGTGGACGTGGGAAGGGGCCAGATGGACCCGAAGCTAAGAAAAGACCCCGGGGTAGTCCTTTTCGAGAAGACGGACGCAAGAGACCTCTCCGAGGGCCACGTCCCCGAGAAGGTGGACATAGTGACCGTTGACGTGTCCTTCATATCCGTAACCAAGGTTATCCCAAACGTCCTCAGGTTCCTCAAGGAGGAGGGTCTTATGCTAGTCCTTGTGAAGCCTCAGTTCGAGCTCTCGCCCAAGGAGGTGAGGAAGGGTATCGTCAGGGATAGGGATCTCAGGAGGAAGGCCCTCCTCAAGGTGGTCCGATACGTTCAGGACCTTGGTCTTAAGGTCCTCGGCATTACAAAGGCCTTTCCAAAAGGCACGAAGGGGAACGAGGAGTTCTTCCTACTCCTCTCTAAGGTAGGTGATAACATAGATACTGACAGGGCTGTCGAGAGGGCTCTTGATGAGGAGTATGTTTGAGGGAAACACTATAAAGGGAGTTCCGGGACTTTACCCCCTCACCGCCGAGAACCTCTTCAGGATCGGGCTCGCCCTATCTCTACTCCTCCAGACGGACAGGGACATAGAGAGGCCCGTGATATCCATAGACCAGCCCGACTTCGTCACCCTGTCCTTGGCTGTCGGCTTTATGAACGGGGGAGGCCTTGTAAGGGTAGGCGGGCCTGCGGACGTGGAGGTCTCCTGCGATAGGGGTGGGGAGTGGGTCGTCAGGGTGGAACACCTCTCCCCGGACGATATCAGGAAGCTGGAGATTATACTATTTGGGAGAGCACCTATGCCGAGGAGGACAGGCCAGGAGATAGGGAGAGTTGAGTTATGGACACAAAACAGGAGGCCTTGAAGATCCAGAGGGACCTGATACCTAAGATCGTTGAGTTCGGAACAGACCTGGACGAGTTCTACAGGAGGTTCAGAGAACTGAGGTTGGTGACGAACGACCTCTCCTTCCAGGGTGCCCTGATAAACGTGGAACACGCCTTCTTCATGGTGGTCCAGTCCCTCAACATACTCAGGGAACAGCTAAGACTGCTTGAGGTCGCAGCGAAGAAGAAGGAGATAGAGTGATGGCGGTGAAGGCTATCCTTCTCGACAGGGAGAGGGAGATATTCCCCCTGCTCGGAGACATATTCAACGTCACAGGACACAAGCTACTGATCGCTGCGAGCGACGATATGTTTAAGGAGTTGATCAAATCAACCACCGTAGACGTTGTGATCATAAATCAGGCGGACATAAAGTCCTGGCTGAGCACGTGCGGGGAGGAGTGGTCACCTCTACCCTTTTTCATAGTGGAGAGGGAGGAAGAGGAGAGTAGGCTCAGGGCTATGGGCTTCTCAGACCTGAACTCCATAAGAAAACCCTTCAACCCCCTTGAGCTGCTAAACAAGCTCAGCTACCTCCACAAGCTGGACCCGGTTGAGGAGCCCCATACCTTGGGTTTTGTAAACACGGTGATAAAGCTGAGCAACATGAAGGAGACCAAGTTGGTGGAGGTAGCAGGTAGCTTTTCGTGCCAGATCGGGATCAGGGAGGGGAAGGTTATAGGAACCACCGCAAACCTTGAGGAGATCAGGACCCTCTTGGAGGAGGAGGGCGTATCCATAAAGGTGAAGGATTTTGAGGAACTTGCCTGGGAGCATACCTTTGAGGATACCAGGGACTTCCTCAAAACTTTGATAGAGAAGGCGAGACCCGTCGAGATCACATCACCCACCCAGGACAGGCTCCCCAAGGAGTTCAAGCACGTGGAGGAGGTGGAGGAGGGAGTTTACAGGATATCCAAGTTCTCGACCATACCCGTGATCCTAAAGAACGTCTATCTAAGGATTTACGAGGACGGTGGCAGGAGGGCAGCCTTCCTCATAAACGTGGGCACCCTCGACGAGTGGACGGGCATAAGGAACCTGGTGGAGGACGTGCTTCTGAGCTTGAACGAGATAGACGCGGTCGTCATACTTGGAGGAGATCTCTCCTCCATATACAACGTTTTTATCCTCGGCGATCAGCACAGGGGCACCTTCCAGGTGATCTCGGATTACTCGGTGAAGAGGTTTCTATCCGAAGCAGGTTTTAGATACGGTAAGGTGAGGACCTTCGAGGACTTCCCCTCCTACACAGTAACCATAACCACAGGTCACAGGATAAGGTTCATACCTATGAACTTCTCCCCTTACCCCGCCGGGTTCTGCCTCTACGAAGAGGACACGGGGTTCCTCTTCACCTCAGATCTCCTCAGCTCCCTCTTCAGCGAGAGCCCTACGGACCCCATGGAGGGGGTCAGGCTGTTTCACAGGATATACATGCCCTCCGGAGATATACTCAAAACCCTCATCAGCAGGATCTCGGACCTTAGGATCAGGAAGGTGTTCCCCAGGTACGGGCTTCCCTACGATAACGTAGGTGAGGTGGTAGAGAATCTGAGAGGCATGAAGGCTGGGACCGATTTCGCCCCCGTCTCGGACATGGAAACTGCCCTGAACCTCATGAACATGACGCTGAACCGCATAATGAACCTGGAGGAGAAGGGCATAGCCGACAAGTTTATTGAGGACATAGGCAGGTTCGCCACCGTTGAGGGAGGTAACGTTACTGATATCTACGTAGAGCCCAGGTTCGCCGTGGAGCTTCTCCTTAACTCCCTGCTATACGTCCCCGGGATAAAGCCCTCCACCATAGTGAGGATCTTAAAGGACCTGGACGAGGCGGGTATATTCATAAACCCCCTCTAATATATGAGGAACTGGCCTATCCTCCCGGGCCTCGGGTGTAGCAGGGCCAGGAAGAGCTGTCTGAACCCCGTAAGGAAGTTCACGTCTTTAGGTGTTAGGGGAGGGACCTCCCCTGAGAAGTAGATCACGAAGGCCTTTCCCAGTATGTTCTCCTCGGGGACGAAGCCCCAGAACCTGCTGTCCTCGCTGTTGTCTCTGTTGTCGCCCATAACGAAGTAGTAACCGTCTGGTACCACGAACCTGACGCAGAGGCCCTCCCTCTCCTCTAAGCATTCGGCCCCCGAGTAGTTGACGAGACCGGCCACCTTGGTGGGGTAGGCTGAGAACCAGACCCTGTGGGTGAGGACCTTTCCGTTCACAGGGATCTTCTCCTCAAACTCGTAATAGAATCTGTTTGCAAAACTCCTCAACCCCACATACTTAAGCCTGTACTCCCTGCCGTTCACGAGGACCTTGTAAACCTTTATACCTGCACCTTCATCCCTGAACTCTACGAACTCCACCGTATCACCCGGACCTGCTATGATCCTCTTTATGTAGTCTAAGGAAGGGTTCATAGGGTACTTGAAGACCACTATGTCCCCCCTCCTGGGTTCTGAGACCCTGTAAACGAGCTTGTTGACCAGTATGAAGTCCCCTATGAGAAGGGTGGGCTGCATGGAGGCGGAGGGTATGTTAAAGGCCTGAACCAGCGTGGCCCTTATCAGCAGCACCACTATAACTATTACCACAAGCTCCGTTACCCACCTGGGGAGGCCTCTCATGGTTCTCAGATCTTACCACAGATCTCCTCGCCCTAAGCTGCCCGCAGGCGCCGAAGACGTCCGCCCCCTTGCTGAACCTCACGAAGGTGGATATGCCTCTGTCCCAAAGGACGTTCTGAAACCTGAGGATCCTCTCGAGAGGTGGCCGATCGTAGGGTAGACTTGGGTGTGGGTTGTAGGGTATGAGGTTTACCTTGAACCTCTTCTTATGGCCGCCTATCAGGTCTGCGAGTCTCTGGGCGTCCCTCTCCGAGTCGTTCACGTCC
>WFOY01000170.1 GCA_015487835.1 Aquificaceae bacterium | reverse complement strand
TGTTCACAGAGAGGTAAGGGGTGGCCGCCAGCTGGGAGAAACCGAGCCCCAGTAGAAACTTCAGAGCCAATGGAAGAACAACGAAGTAGGCGAACACACCGCCGCTCACGAAGAGCAGTATGGATGAGAGGAGCAGTGGTATGAACATCCTCTTCTCATGAGGGTAGAGCGCAGGCTCGACGAACCTCCATATCTCGAACAGGATGACCGGGGAGGCCAGCATGAACCCTACCATCAGGGATATCTTGATGAGGATGAACAGGGGTTCCGTAGGGGAGAGGGTGATGAGCTCGACCTGAGGGTAGGACTTAGCCACGGGGATCTTCAGGAACTCGAATATGTATTTGGCGAAGTAGAAGGAAACCCCTGAGGCGATCAGGAAGGCGATTATGGATCTAATCAGTCTTGTCCTTAGTTCCCTCAGGTGTTCTGTCAGGGGCATCGTGGGTAGCTGTTCCCTCTCTGAGCTCATCCTCTTCTCCTTCCTCCTCCGCCTGGGCCTCCTGGTAGATCTCTTCATTATAATCTTCCGTTTCAGCTTCAGGTATAGGTTCCTCCTCCCTCTCCTCGGCGGTCTCGTCCTCGGTCCTGTTCTCCTCTTCAAGTACCTTCCTGTTCATCTCCTCCATGTAGGCCTGGAGTCTCACCTCGTCCCAGACTTCCCTCACCTTACGCATCATCTCCCCCAGCTTCACCGCCAGATCCATCATCCTCTCAGGACCGAGGACAAGGAAGGCGATCAGCAGGACGACCAGGATCTGGAGTTCCATTACTCTAATTATTATAGGTTTTCAAACACCCTGAAGAGTAGGGACCTCTATGTGTGATTTAAATCATATGATCTAAGTTAGTGCTTCCTAAGTTTAAACAAAACGGTGTTTGATTTTTAAAAAGCAGCGGGAGGGGAGCTCTGGTAGCACCTGGGGGTCGGTTGAAACACCGCCCCCTCCTTTACAATGATCTTTATGAGAAGGTTCTTCGATCACGTCAGCGAGAAAGACTGGCTAAGTTACGAGTGGCAGATAAGAAACAGGATAAGGACCCTGGAAGACCTGAAGAAGTTCATACCCCTCCTTCCCGAGGAGGAGGAAGGAATAAAAAGAACTAAGGGTCTCTACCCTCTCGCCATAACACCTTACTATCTATCGCTAATAGACCCAGAGGACCCCAACGACCCCATCAGGATCCAGGCCATCCCGAGGGCGGTTGAGGTGGATGAGAAGGTTCAGGCGGATGGGGATCCTGACGCCCTTAGGGAGGAGGGAGAGATACCTGGCCTAACCCACAGGTACCCGGACAGGGTTCTCATGGTGGTGACTACCTTCTGCGCCGTTTACTGCCGCCACTGTATGAGGAAGAGGATCTTCTCCCAGGGAGAGGTCTCGAGGACGAAGGAGGAGATCGACAGGATGATAGACTACATAAGGAAACACGAGGAGGTGAGGGACGTCCTCATCTCGGGAGGGGATCCCTTAACCCTCAGCCTTGAGAAGATAGAGTACATCCTTAAAAGGATCCGGGAGATAGATCACGTTGAGATAATAAGGTTCGGGACAAGGCTGCCGGTTCTTGCACCTCAGAGGTTCTTCAACGACAGGCTCCTCGATATCTTAGAGAGATACTCCCCCATATGGATAAACACCCACTTCAACCACCCCAAGGAGATAACGGAACTCTCCGAGGAGGCCATCGACAGGATCCTAAGGAGGGGCATACCGGTGAACAATCAGGCTGTTCTCCTCAAAGGTGTCAACGACGACCCTGAGGTTATGATCCAGCTGAGCAGGTCTCTCCTGAGGATAAAGGTAAAACCCCAGTACCTGTTTCACTGTGATCCCATAAAGGGGGCTATGCACTTCAGAACGACCGTAGAAAAAGGTCTCGAAATAATCAGGTTCATGAGGGGTAGGATATCGGGTATGGGCATACCGACCTACGCTGTCGATCTGCCTGGAGGGAAGGGAAAGGTCCCCCTCCTGCCGAACTACGTAGTCTCTAAAAAGGGCAACACCTTTATATTTGAGAGTTTCTCAGGAGAACTTGTGGAGTACACCATAGATGAGGTGGCTTAGGTCCCTCCTACTGGCCTCCCTCGACCTCACAAGGGGAGGTTACACGTACCATTCGGGTGCCTTAACCTACCACTTCATGCTCTCCTTAGCTCCCCTCACCGTGGTTTTCCTCAACATCACAGCCCTCACAGGCATTGTCACCCCAGAGAAGGTGGAGACGGTGGCCCGCCACTTCCTACCTGCCTACACGGACAAGGTTGTTGAGGAGGTCCTCAGCGTCTACCAGAGGATCGGGAAGGCCTCGGCCCTTGCACTGGTCCTCTCTTACGTCTTCTCGGTTGGCTTGGTCAAGAACCTGAGCAGGGCACTCTCCTACGTCTCCGAGGGCCTGATCGGGGAGAGGAAGGAGCCCTTTTACTGGGTCTTCATGCCCATGTTCTATATGGCGGTCATGGTCGTCATATACCTTGAGTTCGTGTTCACCCTCTACGTGAAGCATACCTTCGGGTCCACATACCTGATCAACCTTGTCCATATATTCTCCGGCACCCTGTTTCTAACGCTTATCTACCTCAGCTTCCTCAAAAAGAGGGTGCATCCCTGTATCCTGGTGGGCAGCTCCCTGGTAGTGTCCGTAGTGCTTGTCTTCGTCCAGCTTGTCTTTGCTGTGTACCTGACCCACATATTCAAGGGTAGCCTGTTTTACGGCACCTTGGGGTCCCTCATCGCCTTCCTGCTGTGGATGAACCTCGTGTCCCTGCTGTTGCTCTTTGGGGCCCGCTTGATCTACAGGCTCACAACCCTTTAAAATATTTGTCCCGTTACAGGAGGTAAGTATGGACAGAAACTGGTCCGTAGGAACCAAGTATCTGAACGACAGGACACGGGTTATAGTGGTAGGCATAACGGGTAGGGAAGCCTCCCAGGTGGTGACCGAGACTAAGGCCCTCTACCCGGACATAATAAAGGTAGGGGTAACCCCTGGGAAGGGTGGCAAGGAAGTTGCCGGTGTACCCGTTTTCAACACAGTAAAGGAGGCCCTGGAGTCCCCAGAGGGGAAGGACGTTAACACAGGTCTCGTATATGTCCCCCCTGCCTCCGTGAAGGATGCGGTCATAGAGCTGATCGACAATGGTATAGAGGTCATCTACATAATCACCGAGCACGTCCCTATAAGGGACACCGTTTACTTTTACCACTACGCCAAGGAGAGGGGGGTAACCATAGTGGGACCCACCTCCCTCGGCTGCATAGTTCCTAGGATACCTGCTAGGATAGGGGCCATAGGCGGCAAGAACCCTTCCATAGCTTACAGGGACGGTGGGCTGGTGATCCTGAGTAAATCCGGAGGACTCACCACCACAACCGCAGAGATGTTCATGAGGAGGGGATGGGGTGTTTACATGGCCCTCGCACTCGGAGGAGACATAATCTCCTGCACCACCTTCGCTGACGCCCTCGAGGAGATAGCCGACGACCAGAACGTAAAGGGTGTGATCATACAGGGTGAGGTTGGAGGAACGTACGAGGAGCAGGCTGCGGAGACCATTCTCAGACTTTACAAAGAGGGCAGGTGGAACAAGCCCGTTGCCGCCTTCGTAGCCGGTAAGTTCCAGGAAGGTCTCGAAGGTGTGTCCTTCGGACACGCCGGGGCCATAGTCGAGAGGGGCAAAGGCAAGGCCACCGACAAGATCAGGGTGTTCAACGAGGTAGGGAAGGAAACGGGCCTTGTAAAGGTGGCCGAGTTTTACCACGACCTGGTGAGGTGTATAGAGGAACTCGGCGTGCCGAGAGACTTTGAAGACTCCACTCCAGAAGGCAAGGTGGACCCCCTCTACTCAACTATAGACGCCGAGACATGCGAGTTCAAAGGTGACTGACCCGAGGAAAAGATGGAACCAGCGCTACCTTGAAGGCAGACGTTCATCCCTCCACAGAACTCTCCTTCAGTTTTACCCCCTTGCACCTGTAGGGAGGGCTTTGGATGTTGCCTGCGGGACTGGGGAGAACGCCATATTCCTCGCCAAGAAAGGCTTTGATGTGGATGGCATAGACATATCGGATGTTGCCATAAAGATAGCCAGGGAGACAGCAAAGAGAGAGGGTGTGACCGTAAACTTCAAACCCTGTCCCGTAGAGGTCTTCTCTTGGAAACCGGAGGCGTACGACCTTATAGTGAACTTCTACTTCCTCGAGAGGAGTCTGTTTCCTAAGATCCTAAGGTCTCTCCGGAGGGGAGGTGTTCTCATATTCGAGACCTACAACGTAAACCACCTGAAGTTAAACCCAGACTTCAACAGGGAGTATTTGCTCGATATCGGGGAGCTGATACGTGCCTTCAAAGACCTGAACATCGTTTACTACAGTGAGGTCTCAAACGTAACCACCCTTGTAGGTGTGAAGCCCTAAAAGAACCACCTCCTTTTTCTCCTCTCGACCTCTCTCCTCAGGAACTCGTTCTCCTTCCTCAGGCTGGTGATCTCAACCTCCAGCTCCCTGATCCTGTCGAGGGATCTCATAAGGTCCTCGTTCACCCTCTTGTACTCTAAAAAGGGCACAAAACCTTCCGAACTATCCATACTATGAACCCGTTGAAGATAGTACCTGACCGCTTCCTTTATAAGGGCGCTCCTCGTCTTCCCCTCCTCCTTGGCCACCCTGTCTATCTCCTTGAGGAGGGAAGGATCCATCCTGAGGGATATAACACCCTTCATGGGTGACATTTTACCACAGTTTGTGTATTACACCTGCGCATATACCTTGCGTGTAAGCTGAGCTTAAGAACTCCTGGTTTTCTATTTTTTGTAATACGTTGTCTTCTGTTAATATAATGGAAATTATATTAACTTCTCTACCTTATTGGGTATTATCCTTTTTCTGTGTTGTGACTCTACTGGGTCTCTTCCTTTTTAGAAGCGGAGGGCTTAGCAAAGAGAATGATCCCAAGAAAAACGAGGGCAGGTCCTATGAGGAGTACTGCATAGTAAAGGAGCTCATCCTTTGTCATCGCCCTTTGACCTCCCAAACCGGGTACAGAGGTCTCCCCTCCCTCAGAAATGAGTCTATGTTGTCGAGGGTGGTCCTCAATATCCTGAAAAGGGCCTCCTTTGTGTTGTAGGCGTTGTGGGGTGTGAGGATGACGTTTTCAAGGTGGAGCAGGTGGAAGTTCTCAAGGGCCCGCTTAAGGAGTGAGGCGGATATATCGGTCCTTGCGAGGAGGATCTCCTCCTCTATCCAGACCTCCTCTCCCTCGAAGGTGTCCAGGGCGACCCCGGCTAGGATGCCCTCCTCGACCGCCCTGTGGACCGCCTCCGTCTCAACAACAGGTCCCCTTGAGGTGTTCACTAAGTAGCTACCCCTCTTCATGAGTTTTATGTTCTCCCTGTTTATGAGGTGGTGGGTCTTCTCCGTGTAGGGCACGTGGACTGTAACCACGTCCGAGGAGGAGAGGAGGTCCTCGAGAGACACGTACCTCACCCCGAAATCCCTCACGAGATCGGGTCTCTCCTTAACGTCGTGGGCCAGGATCCTGACCTCAAAACCGCTCAGTATCTTAACTACCCTGCTCCCTATCCGTCCCGTCCCTATCACACCGACCGTTTT
This sequence comes from Aquificaceae bacterium, assembly GCA_015487835.1. Lineage (GTDB taxonomy): Bacteria > Aquificota > Aquificia > Aquificales > Aquificaceae > Hydrogenivirga. The sequence goes on along the minus strand of WFOY01000170.1, from coordinate 4,972 downwards.
CCCCTGGAGGTCCGTTCCCCTCAAACCCTCCCTCGAGAAGACCCCCCTCGAGACCCTATCAAAGGTCGGCTTCAGCTTCCTGAGAAGGGATAGGATGAGGGCGACCGTGTACTCGGCTACCGTCTGGTCTCCGTAGTTAGGAACGTTGCAGACCTGCACTCCCTTAGATCTGGCGCATGCGACATCTATGTGGTCGTAGCCTGTGGACCTGGTCGCTATGAGCCTTAGCCTGGGGAACCTCTCGATCTCCTCTTTGCCCAGCTTAGAGTATATAAAGACCGAGAGGATCTCCACGTCCTCGGGGAGTTCCTCCTCCTGGAGCGGTAGGGTGCTCAGCTTCACGATCTCGACCTCCCTCTCCCTGAAGAACTCCTGTATTGTGGGTATCTCCCATCCCTCGAGTTCAAGGAAGGCCAGCTTAGCTTTCATCTTTCCTTATTCTAAAAAACCAGTATAGGGGAAGGGAGAAGACGTTTAAAAATATGAACACCGCCACCCAGAGGACCTTCTCCATCCTTGTGTACCTGCCGCTGAGGAGGTGAACCAAAAACACAACGAACAGGAACACAGCCAGGGAGAACACGAGGAAGTGAGCGAACAGAAAGACCAGCTTGCCTGTGGTGAGGTCTTCGAGGAAACCCTCCCTGAAGAAGTTTCTGAGTGGTGTGCTAACTACGAGGACTGCGTACAGGGGAGGTATCAGGCTACCGACCCCGAGGAGGGCCTTCTGAAGACCTGTCATCTTCCCTCAGAGAGCCGGCGGCGGGACTCGAACCCGCGACCTAGGCATTACGAGTGCCTCGCTCTACCGACTGAGCTACGCCGGCTGATCATAATTTTAAGACCTTGACCTTCTTCTCTCAAGGGAGGCCCTGATGAAGGAAACAAAGAGTGGATGGGGGTCGAAGGGTTTGCTCTTGAACTCAGGATGGAACTGACACCCTATGTACCAGGGGTGGTCTCTTAGCTCCATTATCTCGACCAGCTTGCCGTCAGGGGATAGTCCCGAGAAGGCGACCCCGTGTTTCTCGAAGAGGGGCCTGAACCTGTTGTTGAACTCGAACCTGTGCCTGTGCCTCTCCTTTACCTGGTCCCTTCCGTATATCTCCCTGGCCTTCGTGCCTTCCTGGAGGACGCAGGGGTAGGCCCCTAACCTCATGGTGCCTCCCAGCTTGTCTATGTACTTCTGGTCCTCCATAAGGTCTATCACGGGGTAGGGGGTGTCGGGGTCGAACTCGGTGGAGTTGGCCTCCTTGAGGCCGAGGACGTTCCTGGCGAACTCAACCGCCATGAGCTGCATCCCTAAACATATACCGAAGGTGGGGACTCCCTTCTCCCTTCCGACCCTCAGGGCCTCTATCTTGCCCTGGGTCCCCCTCTCACCGAAGCCGCCAGGAACTAGGATCCCGTCAACTTTAAGGAGGTCCTCAGGGTCGAACCTCTCCGCACTTCTCCAGACTATGTTCACCTTGACCTTGTTGGCTATCCCCCCGTGGGTGAGGGCTTCTATTATGCTCTTGTAGGCGTCCCTCAGCTCCACGTACTTGCCTACGATGGCTATGTCCACCGTCTCCGTTGTGTTCCTTATTATGCTGACTATCTTCTTCCACTTGGAGAGATTGGCCTCCCTGTACTCAAGGCCGAGCCTCTCAGCCACTATCCTGTCAAGACCCTCCTCCTTGAACTTGATGGGAAGATCGTAGATGCAGTCAAGGTCCGGTGCAGAGATCACCGCAGACTCTTCAACGTTGGAGAATAGGGCTATCTTTGCCTTTATGCCTTTGGGGAGGTCTCTGTCAGCCCTGCAGATTATGGCGTCAGGCTGGATACCTATGGCTCTTAGCTCCTTTACAGAGTGCTGGGTAGGTTTGGTTTTGAGCTCACCCGCCGTCTTTATGTAGGGAACGTAGGTTACGTGGATGAACATGGAGTTGGACCTCCCGATCTCTAAGGACAGCTGTCTCACCGCCTCTAAGAAGGGTAGGCCCTCTATGTCGCCAACCGTACCCCCTATCTTCACTATTACGACGTCCGTGTCGTTGGCCACCTTCTTGACAAGATTCTTTATCTCTTCCGTTATGTGGGGTATGACCTGGACGGTCGTTCCCAGGTAGTCGCCCCTCCTCTCCCTCGATATGACGTTGAAGTAAACCTTCCCAGCGGTCACGTTGTTGTCCTTGGTCATAACAGCGTTTGTGAACCTCTCGTAGTGTCCGAGGTCCAGGTCAGTCTCCGCTCCGTCCTCGGTCACGTAAACCTCCCCGTGCTGGTAGGGGCTCATGGTGCCGGGGTCCACGTTGAGGTAAGGGTCCAGCTTCTGGAGGGTTATCCTGTAGCCCATACCCTCCAGTATGGCCCCTATCGAGGCCGAGGTCACCCCCTTACCTAAGGAGGAGAGCACCCCTCCGGTCACAAAGATGAATTTGCTCATGTGAGAAAATTATATTATGGAAGTCCCCTCCCGGTGGTGGACCGCCGCAGAGTCCAGACTATTTGACCCAGAAGGCACAAGGGACAGATTCTATAAGCTCCTAAAAGCACACCCTAACCCGGGACGCCTCCTCCGCTACCTGAACGAGAGGAGGTTCATACTACTCTTAGAGATTCTCGACCAGTCCGAGTGCCTCAGGAAGTTCCTCCTGAACCATCCCGAGGACTTCCAGAGGACCATACCCAAGCTCTGGTACAGGTTCAAGGAGAAGGAGGACTACCTTAGGGAGATCGGGAGGATAGTCTCCGACTCTATGACGGACGAGGCCTTCTCAGAGAGGCTGGCCTACTACAGACACAGGGAACTTATGAGGATCTTCGCTAAGGAACTCCTCGGGACGGCCAAGACCGAGGACATACTGAGAGAGTACTCCTACCTCGCCGACGCCCTCGTGGAGGTGGCATACAGGAGGGCCTTCGACGAGGCGGTGGACAGATTCGGGACACCGACGGATGAGGAAGGCAACAGGGCCACGGGCGTTGTTATAGGCCTCGGGAAGCTGGGGAGCGAGGAGCTGAACTTCTACTCGGACATAGACCTTGTCTTCATACACTCCTCGGACAGGGGAAGGGCAGGGAGGCTGTCGCTGAACGAGTTCTTCTCGGAGGTCTTCAAGAAGGTGGTGAAGATCCTGAACACCCAGACACCAGAGGGGAAACCCTACGAGGTGGACCTGGACCTCAGGCCCTTCGGGAAGACGGGTCCCATATCCATGTCCCTGAGGAGTGCCGAGCTCTACTACGAGTCCTACGGGAGGATCTGGGAGAGGTTCGCCCTTCTGAGGGCAAGGCCAGTTGCCGGGGACAAGGAACTCGGTGAGAGGTTCATGAAGGAGGTGGTGAGACCCTTTGTCTTTGCCTCTGCAGATTACAGACTGGTCGAGGAGATAAGACTGATGAAAAAGAGGGTAGAGGCTGAAGCCAAAAAGAGCTTCGTGAGGGGTTTCAACGTAAAGACGGGGGAGGGTGGTATAAGGGAGGTGGAGTTCACCGTCCAGTCCCTGATAATACTCCTCGGTTCTAAAACACCCTTCCTCAGGGAAAGAAACACCTTCAGGGGTATATGGAAGCTGAGCCAGAGGGGTGTCTTCTCCGACGAGGAGACCCTCTTTTTAGAGAGGGCCTACTCCTTCCTGAGGTCCCTCGAGAACAGGATACAGGTGGAGAAGTGCATAAGGACCCACGTCCTGAGGCAGGAGGACATCCCCAAGATGGCCAAGTTCTTCGGTGTGGAGGAGGATAAGTTTCTGAGAGAACTTAACCAGGTAAGGGAAGGTGTGAAGGAGGTCTTCGAGAGCCTCGTCCCGGAGAAGAAGGGGGAGGACCTCCAACCAGTCCAGATAGCCCTTATAACCGGTGACCCCAAGTACGGGTCCTTCGTTCTCAAGGAAAGGGGCTTTAAGGATCCCGAAAGGAGCTTCAACCTAATTTTGGGGTACCTCTACGGGAGAGAGGGTTCCAGACTCTCAGACAGGGAGAAGGACAGGTTCCTGTCGCTGGTCCCGAGGATAGTGGAGATCTCCTCAAGATCCCCGGACCCTGACGAGACCCTGAGGAACTTCGACAAGTTCTTCTCAAACCCCACAGGGAAGAAGGTGATCCTAAGCGACCCCAAGGAGGACTTCCTGAGCGGTCTCTTCAACGTTTTCTCCCTATCACCGACCCTCTCCTCTTTGATAGGCAAGAACCCGGACCTCGTCGAGGACGTCCTCACCCTATACCAGGAGTATCCTACCAGAGAGAGGCTCGAGGAGGAGTTCACCAAGTACGAGGAGACACTGAAGCTCACACCTGAGAACCTCTTCAGGAGGTTCAAGAAGGTCTGGGAGATAAGGGTGGGTCTGGTCTACTTGATGGGGGAGAAGAGCTCGGAGAGTTTAAAGGAACTCTTCAGGTCACTCAGCCTGATAGCCGAGTTCCTTCTTGAAAAACTCTGGGAGAAGATGGGTCTCAAAGGTGAGAGGGTGGTCCTCTGCTCCTTAGGGAAGCTGGGAAGCAGGGAGCTCACCTTCGGTTCGGACCTGGACCTTGTGTTCTGCAGCGGGGATGAGGTGAACAGGGCGGAGGTAACGGGGAAGGTTCAGAGGATGGTAAGGTTCATAACGGCCCACACACCCGAAGGGTACCTCTACGACCTCGACTTCAGATTAAGACCTATGGGGAGCAAGGGAGAGCTCGTACCCACTTTGAGCTTCTACAGAAGCTACTTCTCCAAGGAGGCGAGAACCTGGGAGAGGATAGCCTGGACCAGGGCGAGGCTGATAACGGGGGATGAGAACCTGGGAGAGGAGTTAGAGAAGGAGATAGAGGCGTTCCTCTTCGGAGGTCCCTGGGGTGAGGGGGAGAGGAGGGAGGTCTACGAGATGAGGCTAAAGCTTCAGGAACATGCGAGGAGGGGAAGGGACCTAATAGACATAAAGTTCGGACCGGGAGGCATATTCGACGGGGAGTTCTTAGTTCAGTACCTGCTTATAAAGGAGGG
>WFOY01000169.1 GCA_015487835.1 Aquificaceae bacterium | reverse complement strand
GGGGGAGTTCAGACTCTTCTATGATCTCCTTAAGCTCTGGTAAGAGGTCCTCTATATCCGTGTCCGTGTCTATGGCGAGGTCCACGTCCGAGTGGACCGTGTGGTCTCCTCTCGCCCTTGAGCCGAAGATTATCACCCTTCCCTTCACACCTCTGGATCTCAGGAAGCCCTCTATGAAGTTTCTGAGGTCCTCAACTGTTGATATCCTCACACCTCCTCTCCTCTCAGCTGGAGTGCCTGGGCGAGGTGCTCAGATCCTATTAGTTCGCTACCTTCTAGGTCTGCAACGGTTCTTGCCACCTTGAGGACCCTGAAGTAACCTCTCCCTGTGAGGTTGAGTTTTTCCATGGCTACATTTAGTAGGTCTTTGGCTTCCTTCTTCATCATGCCGAGGCAGAATTTCTCCACCTCCTTGTTCGTCATCCTACCGTTGAAATCGGTCTCTGAGTCCTTGAACCTCTCCCTCTGGATGTCGTAGGCTCTCAAGACCCTCTCGTAGATGTCCTTTGAGGTCTCGCCCTTTAGGTTTTTGAGGAGGTCCTCTTTTTTTACTGGGTTTACCCAGACTTTGAGGTCTATCCTGTCCTTTATGGGACCTGAGACCTTTGAGTTGTAGGACCTTATCTGGTTTGCTGTGCAGGTGCACTCTCTTGCTGGGTCTCCGAGGTTGCCGCAGGGACAGGGGTTCTGGGTGGCGATCAGGGTGAAGCGGGCGGGGAACCTTACCCTTGCCTGGGATCTCGATAGGTTCACGTAGCCGTCCTCTACGGGCTGTCTCAGGACCTCTATGGACCTCCTCGGGAACTCGGGAAGCTCGTCTAAGAAGAGATCTCCCCTGTGGGCGAGGGAGACCTCGCCAGGAGTTGGTACGGAACCTCCGCCTACGAGGGCCACCTCCGAGGAGGTGTGGTGGGGTGACCTGAAGGGTCTTCTCGTGATGAGGCCTCCGTCGAGGAGGCCTGCGACGCTGTATATCCTGCTGACTTCGAGGATCTCCTCCTCGGTCATAGGAGGGAGTATGGTCACCACCCTCTTCGCTATCATGGACTTCCCAGATCCGGGGGTCCCAATCAGGAGCAGGTTATGGGCGCCGGCGGCGGATATCTCCAAGGCCTTCTTCACGAGGGCCTGGCCGATAACGTCTCCGAGGTCTATGTCGGGTTCCTCCTTTTTCAGGTGTTCTTCGGGTTTTGTCCTCACGGGGTCCCTCTTTAGGTCGCCCGTCAGGAACTCGAGGACCTCTTTAAGATGGTCGAAGCCGTATATCTCGACACCGTCCAGCACGGACCCCTCGACCGCGTTCTCGGAGGGCAGTATGAACCTTGAGAGACCAAGGTCCTTTAGGGAGGCCACTATCGGGAGGACGCCCTTTACTTTGGAGAGGGACCCATCCAGGGAGACCTCCCCGATGAAGGTGTACTCGGCCACCTTCTCTTTGGGTATGTGTCCCGTGATAGCGAGGATGCCTACTGTTATGGGGAGGTCGTACAGGGTGCCGTGTTTCTTGATGTTCGAAGGGGAGAGGTTAACCGTTATCCTCCTCTGGGGGAAGGGAAGGCCCAGGTTCTTTATGGCGCTCCTTATCCTGTCCTTGGACTCCTTTATGGAGGTGTCGGGAAGCCCGACTATGTTGAAGGAGGGTATGCCTGGGGAGATATCAACCTCCACGTCCAGAGGGTAGCCCTCTATACCCCATATCCCTCCGCTCTTCACCTTTACGTAGGTCATCGCCTGTTCCTGTAGAAGCGGATTATCTCTCCCGTCTTCGCGTCCATGATTACGTAGCCCTCAGTGCCCTTGACCTTCCAGAAGCACTCCCCTGTCCTCTTGGACTGGCTTATCCAGGCCTTGTAGGGTTTTCCTGAGTGCTGGCGGGCTATCTCTAAGGCCCTCTCGATCTCTATGGAGTCCCTGACACAGTCGAAGTAGGATCCTCCGAGGGAAGCGGAAATAAAAGTCAGGAAGATTACCAAACCTTTCATCTCCCACCTCCCCTGTTTGGACATACTACCACCAGATCGGATAATTATTATAAAACAGCGAAATGCCTGAGACATCTTGGTCTTCCAAATCGGGCTTTATAAGGGTTCACTCAGATCTTTTACACTCCTCCTCGACCCGCTCAAGTATGTGTTCAAAAGTGGGGCTTTGAAGCAGTCCATCGGTGAGTTGCACTCGAGACCCTTCTCCTCTAAGAGGAAGAGCCTCACAGCCTTCCAAAGGACCTCGTAGGTGTACTCGAACCTCTTAGCGGAGATCTCGTAGAGTATCTCCCTCTCAACCCTGAGATCGGGAACGGCCTTTAGCTTCTCGAAGGCTCTTCTCGCCTGGTCCAGCTTTTTAAGTACTCTCTCCCCACATGCCATATGACAGCTCCCTTTAGGGCGAAGGTGAGGAAGTCAACGTCCGCCGAAGACAGGTCAACGAGGTCTATCCTCCTTAAGGTGTTCACTTCCAGGTTCAGGTCCTCCTGCAGCTTTAAGAAGGTTTCGTCCTCTATACCTTCTGTGCAGTCCACGGCTACGTCTATGTCTGACCTCGGCGTTGAGGAGGATAGGGCTTCGGAACCAAAGAGTATGACTATGCACTTCTCAGGGTCCAGGTGCTTCCAGATTACCGAGAGGATCTCCTCCTTTATGTCCTCCACGATCCTATGATAGCATCAGCGCTTTACCCAGGTTATGGGTCCGTAGTGGATCTCGGAGGCACTCTGCCCTATGGCCTCAGAGAGGGAGGGGTGGGAGTATAGGGTCTTGGTGGCGAACTCGACGTCTATCCTCCTCCTCATCATGTGGACCACCTGGTGTATAAGCTCCCCAGCACTCGGTCCCACTATGTGGCAGCCGAGGATCTCCCCCGTCTCGTCATCGGCCACTATCCTCACAAAACCCTCGTTCTCCGAGTCGTCCATGGCTTTGGGGTTGGTGACGAAGGAGGTAACACCAACCCTTACCTCGTGGCCCTCCTCCTCAGCCTGGTCCTCGGTGAGGCCGACGCTCGCCACCTCGAAGGCGGAGTAGATGATCTTGGGGACAATCCTATCGTCCCTCCTCCAGTCTTCGCCACCCAGCATGTGGTTCACGGCTATCTTCCCCTCGTACATGGCCTTGTGGGCGAGCATGAGGGGAGAGGTGACGTCCCCGCAGGCGTAGATGTTGGGAACCGTTGTCCTCGAGAACTCGTCCACCTTTATGAAGCCTCTCTCGTCCCTCTCGACGCCGACCTCCTCAAGACCCATGCCCTCGGTGTTGGGTCTCCTCCCTACCGCTAAGAGTATTAGGTCAACGGTCATTGTTGTTCCGTCAGAAAGAGAAACCTTGACACCTTCCTGGGTTTTCTCCCAGCTCTCGACGGTCGTTCTGGTCTTTATATCCACGCCTATCTGCCTGAGCTTCCTCCCCAAGTATCTCGCCGAGTCCTCGGGTATGTCGTCGGAGGGGAGGACCCTCCTCTTCAGCTCCACGAGGGTTACCTCTGAACCGTACCTCCTGAATATGTAGGCGAACTCGACACCTACGGGACCTCCACCCACTATGAGGACCCTCTTTGGGAGTTCCTCTAAGTCCCATATCTGGTCCGTGTCAAAGATATGTTTTCCGTCGGGAACGAGATCTCCGAGTGCTGAAGGCCTCGAACCTGTGGCGACAAGTATGAACCTGGTCCTTATAGTCTCCTCGGGACCTTCGACGAAGACGGTGTTTGGGTCCTTGATCACACCTTTGCCGTAGATTATGGGGAGGTTTATCTGCTTTGCGAACTTCTTGAAATTTTCTCTTATGGTGATGACCACCTCGTCCCTCCCTCTTGAGAGCTTTCTGTAGTCTATCTCAAAACCCTTGGGCAGTATGCCGTACCTCTCCATCACGC
>WFOY01000168.1 GCA_015487835.1 Aquificaceae bacterium | reverse complement strand
GAAGAGGACAGGGAAACAGCTCTTAGAGATATGGGAGGACATAGCCGACAACGTCTTCAACCCCGACCCCTTCTACCAGCAGGGTGGTGACATGACCAGGATATGGAACGTGGAGTACGAGATAGAGATAAACGGACCCCAGTACAAGCGTATAAAGAAGGTCTGGATAGGTGGAAAGCCTCTCAAGGAGAACAAGGAGTACCTTATAGCCGTTTACGGAGGTCCGCCTCCACCCCCGGATGCTGTACATCCCGATTACAAGCCTGTTCCCGTTTACGACATTCTCATCAACTACATAAAGAAGAAGAGGAACATAAAGGTGAGGACCAAGCCTAACGTCAGGGTGCTCGATGCCCCCTACGTGACTTACGATCAGTGTTACGGAGGTGGCGCCTGAGCTTTGAAAGCTATCCTCTTTCTTCTGGGCGGCGTTCTAGCCGCCTTCCTGTTCATATACTGGGTCAGGACCTATTATGCAACACCAGAGAGGATCTTCTTCTTCACCGTTGAGGTTGAGGGGAAGGGCAGGGAGGAGGTTTTGGAGGACCTGATCCGTAAGATCCGGGAGAAGGGTCTCGGCGTTGTTGGCGTGATCGACATCTCCAACGACTACACCCTCGTACTATCCTGCGACGTTCCTTGGAAGGGAGATCTCCTCAGAAGAGTCCCCTCCCTGTCCTCTCTCGTCCCCTGCCCCATAGCGGTTTACAGGTCTAAAGGTAAGGTTTACATAACCGTCCCGAAGGAGATATACTTTGTCCAGGACCACAGGGAGGACCTCGGTCAGGATTACGCGGACACTCTGACGCGTATGTACCAAGCTGTCAGGATAGTTATAGGGGAGGTGGCAGCCCGATGATGCACACCTTCCTAAGGTTATTTCTAATGGTGACCCTCTCCTTTGGGGACGTCTTTGAGTGGGAGGTAGAAACGGACATGGAAGACGTAGGATCTGCGAAGATCTCCCTGGAGAAAGTCCTGGCTGAGAGGGGAGTAAATGTGGTTAAGGCCCTGGATCTGGGGGAGGATTACCTGTACCTTTTTGTCTGTGAGGGGGAGTCTGTGAGAGATATCGCCTATGTTATGCCCCCTATCCTAACCTTCTATATCTGCAGGGTTTACATTTACAAGGACAGTATGGGAAGGGTAAGGTTAGGTTACGTGAACGCTGCGAACCTAATAAAGGTCTTCGAGAGGCACCTCTCGGACCGAGGGGTTAGGGTCGTGAGTGAGTTCACAAACAGAGTTGTAACAGCCCTGGAGGAGGTGAGAACAAGATGAGACATATAGTTTTAACTCTCCTTTTTGTAGGACTTTCCTTTGCAGGGGACTACCCCAAGCACGTATCGGAAACCCTCAGAAAGATAAAGGACAACATATACGGTGTCTTTGGTGTTTACGAACAGGTGAGCTACGAGAACAGAGGCTTTATCTCCAATGCCTACTTCGTCGTAACGGAGGAGGGGGTGGTGGTGATAGATACCTTAAGCACTTACAAGCTGGGTAAGGAGATGCTGGAAACCATAAGACGTGTGACCGACAGACCCGTGAGGTTCGTCGTGGTAACCCACTACCACACCGATCACTTCTACGGGGTGGGTGCCTTCAAGGAGGCTGGGGCTGTTGTTATAGCCCACGAGTGGGCCAACGAGTACGTATCGAGACCGTCAAGCTGGAACTTCTACGAGGCCAGGAAGAAGATCCTGAAGGACCACATGGAAGGGACCCAGATGGAGGAACCCCACATAGTCATAAGGGAGGGTCTTGACATACAGTTAGGAAAGTACAGGTTCCAGGTCAGGCAGTTCTGCAAGGCCCACACGGATGGGGACATAGTCGTTTACCTGCCTGACCAGAAGGTGATCTTCGCGGGGGACATAGTTTTTGATGGGAGGCTTCCCTTCCTGGGATCGGGCAACTCCAGAACCTGGATAAAGTGCCTCGACAGGATCCTGGACATAGACCCGGACATACTGCTCCCCGGACACGGAAAACCGATGCTGACCAAGGAGAGGATAAGGGACAGGGTAAGGTGGACAAGAAAGTACATAACGGATCTGAGGGAGACCATAAGGAGAATGATCCTGGAGGGGAGGGACATAGACTACGTGAGAGAACACATAAACGAAGCCCTCTTAGAGATAGATCCCTCCTACGCCCAGGTCCCCGTCTTCTTTGATGTAAACCCTGTGAACGCTTACTACGTTTACTTCGAGATAGAGAACGAGCTCATAGAGGAGGGGGAGTGAGGTCCGTAAACAGGATCACCTCCTCACCCCTCACACCCGACGCCGGTATGCCCTCACCCCGGAGGAGTTTCTCGAGGGCCTTCCTCTTCTTCTCGCCCGTCACTAAGAAGACCTTTTCCCTTGACCTGTTTATAAACTCGAGGCTCATGCTTATCCTCAGAAGTCCGTCAGGCGATCTGGAGAGGCAAGCGTTCCTGCCGCAGGGTTCGCAGGGAACTCCGGGAAAAAGGGACGCTGTGTGCCCGTCCTCCCCAAGGCCGAGCAGTATGAGATCGAGCGGTCCTTCCTCCTCAAGAGATCTGTCGAACTCCCTGCACGCTTCCTCTGGGGAGAGATCGGTCTTGATCCTGTATATCTTCGGTGCCTCTCCGAGGGTCTCCCTCAACATCCTGTAGTTGCTCCTTGTGTCGGAGATGGGAACGTAGCGTTCGTCCGTGGGGAAGATCCGGACCTTGTCCCACAGGCTGAACATGTCTTTCAGCAGGCTGTAAGATCTTCTCGGCGTTCTTCCTCCTGCGAGGCCTATCCTGACAACCTCCCTCTCCTTCAGTAGGGACATGAGTTTTTCCTTCAGGAACAGGGCTAACTTTTGGCTAACCTCTTCGTGGTCCTTTCCCTTCACTATCCTATACAAGGACCCACTCCCTCCCGTCCCTCCTTATGAACTCCTCCGCCTCCTTGGGTCCCCACGTCCCCGGTTCGTAGAGGGGAGGCCTGCCCTCGGACCACCTGTCCAGTATGGGCTGCACTATCTCCCAGGCGATCTCGGACTCGTCCTCCCTTATGAAGAGGGTCTGGTCTCCGTCGAGTATGTCCTCTATCAAGGTCTCGTAGGCGTCCGGTACCTCCCCGCCGAAGGTGTCCTCCAAGCTCACCTCCATCCTGCTCTCCAGGGGGCAGCTTAGGAAACCCGTCGGAGGCATCATCTGGAAGGATAGGATCACCCTGTTCCCAGGGGCTATCTCGAAGGCTATCCTGTTCCTCTCGGGCATGCACCCGATCAGCTTCCCGAAGTTCCCGGGTATCTCCTTGAAGGTGATCACCGCCTGGGTCTTCTTTTCCTTTAGCCTCTTGCCAGTCCTCAGGTAGAAGGGGACGCCCTCCCACCTGAAGTTGTCTATGAAGACCTTAACGCAGGCGTAGGTTTCCGTGCTGGAGGGTCTCCCCAGATCCTCCTCGTAGCCCCTGTAGGACCCCCTCACCGCGTAGCGGTCCACCTCCTCGGGCTTTATCTTCCTTACGGAGCTTAGCACCTTCACCTTCTCGTCCCTTATCCTCTCCGGGTCCATAACCGCCGGGGGTTCCATGGCGAGGAAGCAGAGGATCTGGAGAAGGTGGTTCTGGATCATGTCCCTCAGGGCTCCTACTCTATCGTAGTAGCTGGACCTTCCCTCGAGTCCTACGGTCTCTAAGGCGGATATCTGGACGTTGTCCACGAAGTTTTTGTTCCATATACCCTCGAATATGTAGTTGGAGAACCTGAAGGAGAGAATGTTCTGTATGGAGACCTTCCCGAGGAAGTGGTCTATCCTGTAGATCTCCCTCTCGGTGAAGTAGCGCCTAAGCTGGAAGTTGAGCTTCCTCGCGGACTCAAGGTCAAAGCCGAAGGGTTTTTCTATAACTATCTTCCTCGGGTTTAGGAAGTGCCTAAGCACCGAACCTGTGTGCACTATGGTGGTCCCGAAGAGGTGGGGAGGTAGGGCCAGGTAGAAGATCAGCTCGTCCCCTGGAAAGTTGGAGATCTCCTTCTCTAGGGTCCTGTAGTCTTCCCTGTTCGTCACGTCGAAGGGCTGAAACCTTATCAGCTTCGCGAGGTCAGGGTCTAAGGTGTCCAGGTAACCTCTCTCGAACCCCGCCCTGCTGAGGGCGTATATGGCCTTTACGTCTTTCAGCTTCCCCCTCTTCATTATCCTCTGGAGGACTGGGTAGATCTTCCTCCTCGCCAGGTCCCCAGTCCCCCCGAAGATGAAGAGGACCCTGCCCTTACCCATCCCTCTTCCTAACAGGGTGCCTGCCGAACTCGAACCTGAGGGCCGCGAGGATCCTGTCCCTAAAGGACCTGGACTGCCTGGACCTGAACCTAACGAACAGGGAGTCCGCGATTACCCAGAGGGGCACACCCAGTTCCACAGCTGTCTGGACCGTCCACCTTCCCTCCCCCGAGTCCTCCACGAAGGGCTCCAAGTCCCTCAGGTCCCCGAAGTCCTCGAAGGCCTTCTCCGTGAGGTCCATAAGCCAGGACCTTATCACGCTCCCCCTCCTGAAGACCCTCGCCACCTCCTTGAGGTCCAAGTTAAACTCGCTCTCGTGCATAAGATCGAAACCCTCCGCTATCGCCTGCATCATCCCGTACTCTATGCCGTTGTGGACCATCTTGACGAAGTGTCCTGCCCCCGACCTTCCTAAGTAAGCGTAGCCGTCCCCTCCGTAAGCAAGATCCTTAAAGAGGTGTTCCAAACTCTTGAAGGTCTCCTCCTCTCCGCCGATCATGAGGCAGTAGCCCTCCTCCTCTCCCCACACACCCCCGCTCACGCCCACGTCGAGGAAGTGGACGCCCATCCTCTTCAGTTCCTCGGACCTCCTGATCGAGTCCTTGTAGTAGGAGTTCCCACCGTCTATGACCACGTCCCCATCGACCAGGTTCGGCTTCAGGTCAGCTATCACCCTGTCCACCACCTCGTGGGGGACCATTATCCACAGGACCTTACGGTCCGTGAACTCCCCGCACAGGAAATCAAGGTCCTCAAAGGCCTCTATACCAGACTCCTCAGCACTCCTCCTCGCCTCCTCGGAGGGATCGTAGCCGAGCACCCTCCACCCTTTTCTCCTTAACCTCCTCCCTATCCCCGACCCCATCCTTCCGAGCCCAAGGATCCCTATCTCCTTCATGTTAAGTATTCTAAACTTTTTAAGATGGTGGCTGTGAACTCACCAAGATCTGTCCTCCAGATAAACAGGGAGGCCATCGTACACAACGTTAAGGAGATATCAAAGTTCTCTGGGAAGAGGATAATAGCCGTTGTCAAGTCCGACGCCTACGGTATGGGCGTTAGGTTCGTGGTCCCGATCCTGAACGAACTCCCAGAGGTAGAGGCCTTTGCTGTAGCCTGCCCCGAGGAGGGTGTTGTTCTCAGGGAGATGGGTGTCAGGAAGGAGGTCCTGGTCCTTGGGGGCGTCCTCCCAGAGGATATGGGGGCCGTGAAGGAATACGACCTCACACCTGTCGTGTCGGACATAGAGCACATGAGGGCCATAGGAAACGATCCCGTGAGGTTCCACATAAAGTACGACACGGGTATGGGGAGGCTTGGCTTCGTGGAGGAGACGGTTGAGGACCCGAGGATAACGGGTGTTATGAGCCACCTCTCCACACCTGGGGACAGGGAGTTCTCCCTCGTCCAGATAAAGAGGTTCAGTTCCATAGTGGGGAGGTATCCCAAGGGTATAAAGGTTCACATGGAGAGCTCGGCAGGTGTGATATACAGGATCCCCTTCACCACCCACGTGAGGGTGGGGCTGGCACTCTACGGGGAGAAGCCTCTGAAGGATTACCCCCTCGACCTCAGGCCTGCGATAACCCTAAAGGCAAGGATAATATCGGTGAAGGATCTTCCCCCAGGCTTTCCCATCTCCTACGGGAGGACTTACGTCACCAAGAGGAGGACCCGCATAGGTGTGGTGGCCTTCGGTTACGCGGACGGCCTAATGAAGGTCCTTTCCAACAGGGGCACCCTCCTGTACAGAGGTAGGGAGGTCCCAATAGTTGGGAACATAACCATGGACATGACCGTGGTTGAGTTCGGGGATCTTAGGCCGAGGGTAGGTGAGTGGGTGACCGTGGTTGGTGAGGGGAGGACCTTCGGCGACTTAGCGAGGGTCGCTGGGACCATACCCTACGAGCTGATGTGCAACGTGTCTGCGAGGGTCCACAGGGAGGTCATCTGAGGCCGAGGATCCACTCGGCTAAGATCTTGGCCTCCTCCTCGGAGACTGGCTGGGGAGCCATAGGTATGCTACCCCACTTTCCCATACTCCCCTTGGTTATGCTCCTTACCAGAACCTCAAGGGCATCCTCTTTACCTGCGTACTTCTTCGCCACATCCACGTAAGCTGGTCCTACCTTCTTCTCCTTGATCCCGTGGCAGGCGAAGCAACCCTTCCTGTTGGCCAGATCCTCGGG
>WFOY01000167.1 GCA_015487835.1 Aquificaceae bacterium | reverse complement strand
CCTCAAGATAGCCTCCGCTAACTCCCTGACCCTGGGAGAGAGGTTGAGGTTCTCCAGGTCAACGTCGGGCCTGAGTTCCAGAAGGCCTTTCAGAAAGACCCTCTCCGTGAAGCTGAGCCTGGGCTGGTCCTTTTCCTCTTTGGGAAGGACCGCCTTTGCATACCTTTGGGAGAGTAAGACCTCCTGGGGTATCCTGGTCAATCTGCTGAGGTCGGAGACGAGCGTGTAGGCCTTTATCTCATCCCCCATGAAGGAGACGAAGTACATGAAGTCTTTGACGTTCCTCTCCACATCTCCACCCCTTTTTATGTCCTCCAGTATGCCCGAGAAAATATCCTTCGCGTTTCTGAGGAGGTCCCTCAGGGCCACCTTCCCCCTATCCCTGAGGAAGTCCTCCGGGTCCGTGCCTTCAGGCAGAAAGACAGGGTAGACCTCCACGTTCTCCCTGAGGAGATAGGGGGCAGCCATCCTGACCGCCCTCCTTCCCGCCTCGTCCCCGTCGAAGAGGAGGTAGACCTTCTTTGTGAACCTGGAGAGGATCTTAGCGTGGGCCTCTCCGAAGGAGGTCCCAAGGGGTGCTACCGTGTTCCTGAAGCCCTCCTGGTGCATCCTCATTACGTCGAAGTACCCCTCCACCACTATGGCGTAGCCAAGGTCCCTTATGTAGCCAACAGACTCCGAGAGGCCGAAGAGGAGCTCTCTCTTTTTGAAGACCTCGCTCTCGGGAGAGTTCACGTACTTGGGACCATCACCTTCGAGGATCCTGCCACCGAAGCCGACGGTCCTACCCTTAACGTCCTTGATAGGTATAACCACCCTCCCTAAGAAGAGGTCCCTGAACTTATCTTCGCTGAGCCTTGCTATGTTTCCCGTTTTCTCGTAGAGATCGAGGCCCTCTATATCCTTTAAGACCTTCACCAGGTCCTCCGAGGAGGGTGAGTAGCCAAGACCGAACCTCCTTAATGTAGTTGTGTCTATGCCTCTCCCCTTTAGGTACTCGATCACCTTGGGGTTCTCCCGGATCTTCCTCTGGTAGAATTTGGCGACCTCCTCCACTATGTCCAGGATCCTCTGTTTTTCGGTGGACTCCTCCCTTATCCTCAACCTTATTCCGTATCTCCTCGCTATCTGGCGGGCAGCCTGGGTGTAGGAGACGTTCTCGTATAGAGAGACGAACTTTATGGCGTCACCGCCTACGCCACAACCGAAGCACTTGAATATCTGCCTCGAGGGAGATACGTAGAAGGAGGGGGTCCTGTCCGGGTGGAAGGGGCAGTTGGTCCTGTAGTTGGACCCGACCCTCTCGAGGGTGAGATACTCCGAGATCACGTCAACTATGTCTATCTCTCTCCTGAGGTCCTCTATGTCTGATGACATTATCTCTTGAGAATTTAGGTCCCCAGGGAGGGGTGTCAAGGACTCTGGAGGCCTTCGAGAACTTTTCTATAGCCCTCCAGGAGGTCACCGAGGTCGAACCTGAACCTGTCCTTGTCGAGCTTCTCCCCGGTTCTCTCGTCCCAGAGCCTCATGGAGTCGGGTGTGATCTCGTCCACGACGCCGACAGATCCGTCGGGGAGCCTTCCGAACTCCAGTTTGAAGTCCACGAGCTTTATGCCTGCCTTCGAGAAGACGTCTCTCAGGATCTCGTTCACTTTGAGGGCCGTCTCCTTCATTATGGGGATCGCCTCTTCGGGAGCGAGTCCGAGGAGAACTATGTGATCCTCGCAGACCATAGGGTCGTGGAGCTGGTCGTTCTTCATGAAGAACTCAACGAGGGGCCTTTTGAACTCGGTCCCCTCCTCTATACCGATCCTCTTCACTATGCTGCCAGCAGCCAAGTTCCTCACCACCACCTCGACGGGGAACCTCTCCGCCCTCCAGACCAGCATCTCCCTCTCGGAGACCTTCTCTACGTAGTGGGTCCTCACACCCTTCCTCTCGAGTATCTCGAAGAGGATCGAGGATATGGTGTTGTTTATCTCTCCCTTCCCCTTTATCTCTGCCCGCTTCACGCCGTCGAAGGCGGAAGCTGTGTCCTTGAAGAACAAGATTACCTTGTTGGGATCTTCGGTTTCGTAAACTATTTTGGCTTTGCCTTCGTATAACTTTTTCAGCCTCCTCACAGGATAATTATAGATCCCATGCAGAACCTGGTGTTTCTGGCTATCCTGGTCTCCTTCTCCCTCTGCGGTATAGTCTGGAGGGAGTTCTTTTCAGGGCTCAGGGATCTGATAGTCCCGCTTCTTGTGGTCATAATGGTCAGCATGGGGGTGACCCTAACCCCTGAGGACTTCAGGAGGATCTTAAGAAGACCCCTTGCCGTTTTTTACGGTGCGTTTTTGCAGTTCACGGTAATGCCGGTGACCGGACTCCTCGTAGCGATAATGATTGGACTGGGCCCAGATCTCACAGCAGGTTTCGTCCTCGTCGGGTCAGCTCCGGGAGGGACGGCTTCTAACCTGATCACCTACATATCGGGAGGAGACTTACCTTACTCCATATCGATGACAGCCCTCTCCACGATCCTTTCCCCGGTAGCCACACCCTTCTGGACATGGCTTTTAGTTGGGAAGATAGTCCCGGTCCCCTTCTTGGGGATGGCGGTCACGACCCTCAAGATAGTGGTCCTTCCAGTCCTCGCAGGTATGGTCTTCAGGAAGATACTCGGCGATAGGGTCCTGAAG
>WFOY01000166.1 GCA_015487835.1 Aquificaceae bacterium | reverse complement strand
GGGTGGGGGCGGACTTCTACAGAGTCCTAAACGAGATATCTGAAAAGCTCTCCATAAAGCCCGTTGCCATACAGATACCCTTGGGTGCCGAGGACCAGTTCGAGGGTGTCATAGACCTCATGGAGATGAAGGCGATAAGGTGGTTAGAAGAAACCCTCGGTGCCAAGTACGAGGTCATCGATATACCGGAGGAGTACAAGGCAAAGGCCGAGGAGTGGCGTGAGAAGATGGTGGAGACGATAGTCGAGACAGATGATCAGCTCATGGAAAAGTACCTGGAGGGTCAGGAGATATCGGTGGAGGAACTCAGAAGAGCCCTCAGGAAGGCGACCATAGAGAGAACTCTCGTCCCAGTCCTCTGCGGTTCTGCCTTCAAGAACAAGGGCGTCCAGCCCCTCCTCGACGCTGTCATAGACTACCTACCCTCACCTATAGACCTCCCACCCGTCAAAGGGATCAACCCCAAGACCGGTGAGGTCGAGGAGAGGAAACCCCTCGACGAGGAACCCTTCTGTGCCTATGCCTTCAAAGTTATGTCTGACCCTTACGCCGGCCAGCTCACCTACATAAGGGTCTTCTCAGGATCCCTGAAGGCCGGATCTTACGTCCTGAACGTCACCAAGGGTGAGAAGCAGAGGATGGGAAGGCTACTTCTCATGCACGCCAACTCGAGGGAGGAGATCCAGGAGATATCTGCGGGTGAGATATGTGCTGTCGTTGGCCTCGACGCAACGACGGGAGATACTCTCGCCGACGAGAAGCACCCCATAGTCCTCGAAAAACTCGAGTTCCCCGATCCAGTCATATCCATGGCCATAGAGCCCAAGACGAAGAAGGACCAGGAGAAGCTCTCCCAGGTGCTAAACAGGTTCATGAAGGAGGACCCCACCTTCAGGGCCACGGTCGATCAGGAGACAGGCCAGACCCTCATACACGGTATGGGGGAGCTGCACCTCGAGATAATCGTTGACAGGATGAAGAGGGAGTACGGTATAGACGTGAACGTAGGGAAGCCCCAGGTCGCCTACAAAGAAACGATCCGCAAAAAAGCTGTTGGCGAGGGCAAGTTCATAAGGCAGACGGGCGGTAGAGGTCAGTACGGACACGCTGTCATAGAGATAGAACCCCTCCCGAGAGGCAAAGGCTTCGAGTTCGTGAACGACATAGTGGGAGGTGTGATCCCCAAGGAGTTCATACCCGCCGTTGAGAAGGGTATAAAGGAGGCTATGGAGAACGGCATACTCGCAGGGTACCCCGTTGTAGACGTCAAGGTGAGGCTCTTCGACGGGTCCTACCACGAGGTGGACTCCTCCGACATAGCCTTCCAGATAGCGGGGTCCCTAGCCTTCAAGGAGGCGGCCAAGAAGGCGGACCCTGTCCTCTTAGAACCCATAATGGAGGTGGAGGTCGAGACTCCAGAAGACTACGTGGGTGACGTCATAGGGGATCTGAACTCCAGAAGAGGCAAGATCCTCGGTATGGAGAGGAAGGGGATAATAACGGCTATAAGGGCCCACGTCCCCTTGGCGGAGATGTTCGGCTACGCCACGACGCTCAGGAGCTTGACACAAGGAAGGGGAACCTTTATAATGAAGTTTTCCCACTACGAGGAGGTCCCCCAGCAGATCGCTGAGAAGATAATCGGCGATCGTATGGCTGAGAAAAGTGCCTGAAGGAGGTTGGGATAGATGGGCAAGGAGAAGTTTGAGAGGACGAAGGAGCACGTGAACGTAGGGACCATAGGGCACGTGGACCACGGGAAGAGCACGCTGACATCGGCAATAACCTGCACACTTGCTGCCGGTCTGATGGAAGGAGGGAAAGCGGAGTGCATAAAGTACGAGGAGATAGACAAGGCACCCGAGGAGAAGGAGAGGGGGATAACGATAAACATAACGCACGTGGAGTACGAGACACCCAAACGCCACTATGCCCACGTGGACTGTCCTGGGCATGCGGACTACATCAAGAACATGATAACAGGGGCAGCCCAGATGGACGGGGCCATACTGGTGGTATCAGCGGCAGACGGGCCAATGCCCCAGACCAGGGAGCACGTACTTTTGGCAAGGCAGGTGAACGTACCCTACATAGTGGTGTACATGAACAAGTGCGACATGGTGGAAGACGAGGAACTGCTCGAACTTGTGGAGCTTGAGGTAAGGGAACTGCTAAACAAGTACGAGTATCCTGGGGATGAAGTACCCGTTATAAGGGGTTCAGCACTGGGGGCATTAGAGGAGCTCGAGAAAGGATCACCTGGGAAGTGGGTAGAGTCAGTGATAGAGTTGCTAAAGGCCTTAGATGAGTACATACCCACGCCTCAGAGGGACGTAGACAAACCCTTTTTGATGCCGATAGAGGACGTGTTCAGCATATCAGGTAGGGGGACAGTGGTAACGGGGAGAGTAGAGAGGGGAGTGTTAAAGCCGGGAGAGGAGGTGGAGGTAGTAGGATTAAGGGAGGAACCGCTCAAGACAGTAGCCACGTCAATAGAGATGTTCAGGAAGGTGTTAGATGAGGCTTTGCCAGGGGACAACGTAGGTGTGTTGCTGAGGGGAGTGGAGAAGGACGAAGTAGAGAGGGGACAGGTGTTAGCCAAACCTGGTAGTGTGACACCCCACAGGAGGTTCAAGGCGCAGGTGTATGTGCTTAGCAAGGAGGAAGGAGGGAGGCACACACCGTTTTTTGTGAACTACAGGCCGCAGTTTTACTTTAGGACAGCGGATGTGACTGGGACGGTGGTGAAGCTGCCTGAGGGTGTGGAGATGGTGATGCCAGGGGACAACGTGGAGATAGAGGTGGAGCTGATAGCGCCGGTGGCTATGGAGGAGGGCTTGAGGTTTGCTATAAGGGAGGGAGGTAGGACAGTTGGGGCAGGAGTTGTCACCAAAATACTCGACTGAGGTAACCGGACATGGACCAGGAGAGGATACGGATAAGGCTTAGGGCTTACGACCACAAGCTCCTCGACGAATCGGTGAAGAGGATAATAGAGACCGTCAAGAGAACCGGAGGTGTCATAAAAGGACCCATACCTCTGCCTACCAAGATAAAGAAGTGGTGTGTGCTGAGATCCCCCCACAAGTTCGACCAGTCGAGGGAGCACTTCGAGATAAGGGAGCACTCCAGGATCTTGGACATCACGAGGGTGACTCCCCAGACGATAGAGGCCCTCATGGAGATAAACCTCCCAGCGGGCGTAGACGTTGAGGTCAAGATGAGAGGTTAGTGCCATGCCGATCGGGATGATAGGCGTAAAGAGGGGAATGACCAGGGTCTTTACGAAGGACGGGACGGCTATACCTGTCACCGTCATAGAGTTCCCGCCAAACTACGTGGTCCAGGTAAAGACCGAGGAGACCGACGGCTATAAGGCTGTCCAGGTAGGATCGGTCGAGGCCAAGGAGAAGCACCTCACAAAGCCCCTCATAGGACACTTCAAGAAGCACGGGGTAAAGCTCCTCAGATACTTAAAAGAGTTCAAAGTGGAGAACCCGGAGGAGTTTCAGGAGGGCCAAGAGCTGAAAGTGGAAGAGGTCTTCAAGCCTGGAGACTTGGTTGATGTGGTGGGGACCTCCAAGGGAAGGGGTTTCGCTGGTACTATGAAGAGGTGGGACTTCTCCGGGTTCCCCAGGTCCCACGGCCACAGATACCACAGGGCTGTCGGTGCCATAGGAAACAGGACGGACCCCGGAAGGGTCTGGAAGGGGAAGAGGATGCCCGGCCACTACGGGGCTGAGAAGGTGAGGGTCCAGTCCCTTCTCGTGGTGGACGTAATTCCGGAGGATAGGGTGATCCTGGTAAAGGGTTCGGTACCAGGACCCATAAAGGGTATCCTGTTCGTGGAGCACACGACCATAGCCTCCAGGAAGAAACAGCAGCTAAAACAGAAGAGGATCAAACCTATCGTGGAAAACCTGCTGAGAGTAGGTGAGGCGTCATGAAGATAGGTGACGTTGAGGTAAGGGACGACGTCTTCAACGTGAAGGTAAAGAAGCACGTCCTCTGGGAGGTGGTGAAGTGGCAGCTCGCCTCGAGGAGACAGGGGACCCACTCCACCAAGACGAGGGGTGAGGTAGCCTACAGCGGCAGGAAGATACTCCCCCAGAAGGGAACGGGACACGCAAGGCACGGCGACAGGGGCGCCCCTATCCTCGTAGGAGGTGGGGTAGCTCACGGACCAAAACCGAGAGACTACTGGTATCCCCTTCCCAAGAAGGTTAGGAAATTAGGTCTCAAGATGGCCCTCTCCGCAAGAGCCAAAG
>WFOY01000165.1 GCA_015487835.1 Aquificaceae bacterium | reverse complement strand
CTTGAAGCCCAGGTGTAGATCCCGTGGGAGGAGAGGAGAAAGGCCCTCACGGTCGGGTTCTCCCTGAAGAAGGCTTCAAGCCTCAGAGAGATCCTCTCCATGTCCTGGTCGTTCTCGAAGATGGGGACCTCAACCTTGACCTGGTGGGTGTCTATGCCCTCCAGGGCTTTGAGAAGTTCGTAGTTCTCAAGGACAACCTTGTCCTCCAGGATCCTGGAGATAACGGTTGATCCGGGTGTGTGGGCGTGGACAACGGCACCAGCTTGGGGGAAAGATCGGTAAACCGTGAGGTGGAGTTTTGTCTCGGCGGAGGGTTTGCCCCCAGAGACAGGGCTGCCGTCCATACCTACCAGGACCAGGTCCTCTTCGGAGAGGGATCCCTTGGGCTTACCGGAGGGGGTTATGGCGATCAGGTCTTCGGAGATCCTTACGGATATGTTCCCGCTCGTTGCGGGGACCCAGCCCTTATTATCCAAGTATCTCCCCGCCTCTACTACCGACCTTAACTTCTCCCTGAACTTCTCCTTGAACACCTCGCCCCCTCGGAAGAGGGGATATTATACCAGCATTTGGTTATTATATTGATCCTACTCTCGAAGGAGGTGATGGTATGGACAGGTATGAGACCTTTATCATAGATGTTTACAGGAAGGCGGTAGAGTACGAACCCCTATCCAAGGAGGAGGCCCTCGGTATCCTGAGGGTCCCGGACGACTACGTTGCCTTCCTGACCCACTTCGCCCAGAAGGTGAAGAGGAGGTTCTTCCCAGAGAACGAGATAGAGTTCTGCTCCATAATAAACGCAAAGAGCGGGGCCTGCTCTGAGGACTGTAGCTTCTGCGCCCAGTCCAAGTTCTACAAAACCCCCATAAACATATACGGGCTTGTCCCTAAGGAGGAGATGGTGGAGGGTGCCGAGAGGGGTGTGGAGTTCGGTGCCAACAGGTACTGTATAGTCTTAGCGGGAAAGCAGGCCTCCCCTGAGGAGGTGGACAGGATCGCCGAGGCGGTTAGGGAGATAAAGGAGGTGGAGAAGATCCCGATAAACGTCTGCGTGTCCGCAGGGACCCTGGACGAGGAGAGCCTTAAGAAACTGAAGGAGGCGGGGGTAAGGAGGATAAACCACAACCTGGAGACCTCTAAGAACTTCTTCCCCAAAATAGTCACCACCCACAGGTGGGAGGACAGGTTCGAGACCATAAAGAGGGTCAAGAAGGTAGGCCTCTCCACCTGCTCCGGAGGCATATTCGGTATGGGTGAGTCCGATGAGGACAGGGTAGATCTGGCCCTCACCTACAGAGAGTTAGAGGTGGACTCCATACCCCTTAACTTCCTTATGCCCATACCCGGGACCCCCCTCGAGAACGCCCCGGGGGTAAAGCCTCTCGAAGCACTCAAGATAATAGCCATGTTCAGGTTCACGAACCCCAAAGCTGAGCTGAGGCTCTGCGGCGGCCGGGAGCAGAACCTGAGAGACTTCCACGGGATGGCGACCCTCATGGTGAACGCCATGATGGTGGGGGGTTACCTCACCAGAGCTGGGAGGGATATAAGGAAGGACTACCAGCTCCTTGAAGACCTGGGATCCCGTCGGAAGGAGGAGGTGCTGAGTTAGAATGTTACTTGGATGAAGTTAAAGGACTTTGTGTACCTCATCTGGAAGCCAAGTATAAAGATTTACGGTTACAGAGTTGAGGAGTTCCAGGTAGAGGGGATCGGGAAGTTCCTCTACGCCAGGTGGCTGCATCCGGCGGAGGGTCCCAAGGACTTTGAGAGGTGGGACGTAGAAGGCCTAAAGAGCTTCCTAAGACCCGGAGATCTATACATAGACATAGGTGCCCACACGGGGGACACATCCATAATACCTGCCCTGATCGTGGGTAAAGAGGGTCTTGTGATAGCTGTGGAGCCCAACCCTTTCGTCTTCAAGGTTCTCCAGAAGAACGCCCTGCTGAACATGGACAGGGCCAACATACTACCTGTTATGGCTGCGGTAACGGAAGGGGGTGCGGACATGGTCTTCGAGTACTCGGACCCAGGGTTCTGTAACGGCGGGTACCATCCTGACGTGCCCCTCTGGAAGCACGGACACCTCTTCAAGCTGGAGGTGGTCGGGACAACGATCCAGGATATATTCGGCTACAGCTTCCTCAAAGACTACATGGAAAGGTTGAGGTTCATCAAGATAGACGCGGAAGGCTACGACCTCCACCTTTTGAAAACCCTCATCCCCCTTGTCGAGAGGACGAGACCCCACCTCATGGTGGAGGTCTTCAAACACTCACCGGAAGATTACAGGAGGGAGATCTTTGGGCTGATCAGGGATCTCGGCTACAAGATCTTTCTCTCGGACGGCTTCAGAAAGCTGAGGATTAGGGAAGTCATTACCGACAAGGACATCCCCAGGGGAAGGACCTCGGATCTATTCTGCGAACCTTTAAAATAGTTAAGACGGAGGGGAAAGATGAAGATCCAGATCGACAGGGAGGAGTTCGAAGAGGCCCTCAAGAAAGCCAGGGAGGCCACGGAGAAGAAGTCTGCACTGCCCATACTTACCAACTTCCTCATATCTGCGGAGGACGGAAGGCTAACGGTGAAGGCAACGGATCTCGAGAACTACCTCGTACTTAACGTTAAGGCGGAGGTGGACGAGGGAGGTTCTGTCTGTGTAAGCTCGAGGAGCCTGTCGGACATCGTGAAGAACCTGACCTCGGCGATCCTCTACATGGAGACGGACGGAGACAAGCTCGTGCTCACGGGAGGCAGGAGCAAGTTCAAGCTCCCCACCGTTCCAACGGAGGACTTCCCCGAGTTCCCTGAGACCATGGAGGGGGAGGAGGAGGTGAGCGGCAACCTGATACTGGAAGGTATAGAGAGGGTAGAGTACGCCATAGCCAAGGAGGAGACCAGGATAGCCCTACAGGGTATGTTTTTGAGAGGGCACGAGGACAGGGTCCACTTCGTAGGATCAGACGGGCACAGGCTGGCCCTCTACGAGCCCGAGGGGAACTTCTCGGAGGAGCTGCTGATACCAAGGAAGAGCCTGAAGGTGATAAAGAAGCTGATCACAGGTATAGAGAGCGTAAGGATATCAAAGAGCGAGGACGGGAGCTTCGCCTACCTCACGAGTGAGGAGTGGAGGCTGGTGATAAGACTCTTGGAGGGTGAGTACCCTGACTACCTCGCCGTGATACCTAAGGAGTTCTCAGCGGAGGTCCTGGTGAACGTGGAGGACGTGAGGAGGGCCCTCAAGAGGCTCTCCAGCCTTGCGGAGGGCAAGATCTTCCCAGTGAAGATAACCCTGAGCGACAACCTGGCCGTCTTCGAGTTCATGGACCCTGAGTTCGGCGAGGGCAGGGAAGAGGTGGATGTGGACTACGTGGGTGAGCCCTTCGAGATAGGTTTCAACGGGAAGTACATAATGGAGGCCCTGGACGCCTTCGACTCTGAGAGGGTTTGGATGAGGTTCACCACACCCGACACGGCAGCCCTCGTAGAGGCGGAGGACTACGAGAGGGACCCCTACAGGTGTATAATTATGCCGATGAGGGTCTAAGATGAGGATCTTCCTGTTCGTACTCCCGCTTTTGATCCTCGTCATGCCCGTCTTCTCCTCCCAGAAGAAGGCTTATCAGCACAAAAAGGTCAAGTCCTCCAAGGTAAAGAAGGGAAAACACTACGTTAGATACCCCGTCAGGGTGAACCTCATTGTAAACAGCGAGAAGCTTAAGATCCAGGATCTGATAAGGGACCTCCATGAATAAGGACAGCCTAAAGATCATAGAGGAGCTTAAGTTAAGGCAGGGGGACACCTGGAGGGTTCTCAAGATAATGAGTGAGTTCGTCCAGGGCTTTGACGACCTCGCCAACGTTGGCCCCGCCGTTACCTTCTTCGGGAGTTCGAGGAGCAAGGAGAAGGACAAGTACTACAGGCTTGCCTACGAGACGGCCTTTAACTTAGGCAAGATCGGGTACGCGATCATCACCGGTGGGGGACCGGGCATAATGGAGGCTGCCAACAGGGGAGCTTACGACAGCGGGACACTATCCGTAGGGCTTAACATAGAGATCCCGAGGGAGCAGCACCCAAACAGGTACCAGAACATATCCCTCAAGTTCGACTACTTCTTCGTAAGGAAGGTCATGCTTCTCAAGTACTCGTTAGCTTACGTTATCTTTCCGGGAGGTTTCGGGACCTTCGATGAGCTCTTCGAGGCCCTCACCCTGATCCAGACTGGGAAGAGCTACAGGTTTCCTATAATACTCTTTGGGAGGGAGTTCTGGGAACCCCTGATCGAGTACATGAGGAACTACATGGTCAGGTTCGGGACGATAGACGAGTCAGACCTTGATCTGACGAGCCTCGTGGACACACCCCAGGAGGTGATCGACATAATCTACAAGAGGAGCAAAGAGAAGTACAAGTTTCTCGAAGAGTACTACGGTGAGGAGACCAGTTTTATGGAGAAGCTGAGGAGGATAATAAGGAACCATGAAGATCTTGCACATCGCTGACCTCCACGCCGGGAAGACTCTCGGAAAGGTGAGCAGGAACCCAGACCTGGTTTACGCCCTGGACCAGGTGGTAGAGTTCGCTAAGGAGACGATCCCCGACCTGGTTCTCATAGCCGGGGACGTTTTCGACAAGGCCAACCCAGACAACGAGTCGAAGGAGATCATCTTCGACCTATTCCTTAGGTTCAGAGACATAGGGACCGAGGTGGTCGTGATCTCAGGGAACCACGACAGCTACGATTTTATGAAGAGCATAAAGGGCCTCTCCAAGCTCGCCAACGTTCACATCTTCGACAGGCCGAGCAAGGATAACTGCGTCTTCGAGTACGGGGATCTTGGCGTAGCCTGCCTCCCCTACCCCTCGGAGAGGGTCCTGACACCTGCGGGGGAGGAGGCGAAGAAGAACTACAGCGAGATCGTAGGTGCCTTCCTAAGGTACCTTGCGGACGCGGTAAAGGGGTTCAGGTACAGGATACTCCTTGCCCACCTCTTCGTGGCGGGGGCGAGGTTCACGAGAACAGAGAGGGAGGCCACGATCACCGACTACTTCGCCGTCCACCCCTCAAGCTTCTCCCACACGTTCCACTACGTTGCCCTCGGTCACGTGCACAGGTACCAGGAGGTTAAAGGCATACCCACGAGGGCCTTTTATACGGGGACCCTCTACCAGATCGACTTCTCCGAGGCGGGAGAGGAAAAGGCCTTCAACATGATCGTGCTGGAGGAGGACGGCGTAAAGGTAGAGAGAGTTCCTCTCAGCCTGAAGAGCCCCTTAACGGTCGAGAGGTTAAAACAG
>WFOY01000164.1 GCA_015487835.1 Aquificaceae bacterium | reverse complement strand
CTGGGTGTTCTCAACTATGCTGAGCAGGTCCCCGAGGGGTCCGTTTCTCCTCAGGACAGCCTCCTTTATATCTTCCTCCACCCACATGGCTTTGAGGGCCTCCTCCTTCGCAACCCCAAGGAGAACATCCACGAGTGACAGGATCCCCGTTATGAAGGCCTTGTCAGCCGTTTCCTTATCTTTGAAGACCTTTTTGGCGAGCCTCTCCATGAAGAAGCCCCTTATAGAGGCCTCCTCGAAGAGGGGGTCCGACCTGAAATCTTCATGCCTCAGGGAGTACATGAGTATGAGGATCCACCTAAGGAGGTTCTTGTAACCGAGCATGAGGATAGCGTGCCTTATGGACTTTACAGGCTGCCTGAGGGAGTAGTAGGCGGAGTTGATCAGCTGGAGGAGCTTCACGGACAGATCCGAGAACTTCTTGAAGACCTTCTCTATCTCCTTCACCTCCGCCTCCTGGGATACGAGGTTGTAGAGCTTTATCAGGGCTGCGTAGGCTGGCTCTATGGTCTTGGAGGCTATGACCTGGGGCTTCTGGAAGAAGTAACCCTGGAAGTAGTCGAACCCGATCTCACAGCAGAACCTGTACATATCGTAGGTCTCCACCTTCTCGGCTATGGTCTTCACCTTGAACCTCTTGACCGTCTCCAGAGCTTCGGCGAGCGTATCCCTGTCGTACTCTAATACGTCTATCTTCACGTAGTCCACAAGATTCAGATAGGGCAGGAACTCCTCCGAGTAGACGAAGTCATCTAAGGATAGCTCGTAGCCCATGTCCCTCAGCCTCGTCATGTTCTCTAAGAACCTATCGCTGAGGACGGAGGTCTCCAAGATCTCAAACCCTATCCTCTCGGAGGGAAGGACCTCAACTATGCTAAGTATGTCCATGGTCTCGTCTATGTTTATAAAACCCTTCTTGTCCCTCAGTATGTTCTTCAGCCCGAAGGAGCTTATGAGGCTCTCTATAACCTTAACGGTGGCTACCTTCCCCTCACTTATATCTGCGTGTTCTACGTAACCGGTCCTGAAGAGGAGCTCGTAGGCGAAGATCTTGCCGTTCTGGTCTATAATAGGCTGCCTGGCTATGAATATCTTTACCACAGTCTTTATTATAGTTATAATTCCTAATTTGGTGAGCATATCGGAGGAGATCCATGAAACGTGTGAAGGTTAAGATGCTACCCAGGATACCCGGGAAGAAGAGCGATCTGAAACGTATGAGAAAGGAAGGCTACATACCGGTTGAGATCTACGGTAAGGGTGTGGAGAACGTCCACGCCTGGATCAGCGCCAGGGACTTCCTCTCCCTGCCCCACGGGGAGACCTTTATCATAGAGGCGGAGCTGAACGGTGACAGGAGGGTGTGTATCCTAAAAGATATCCAGTACGGGTGGTTGGGAGACAACCCGATCCACGTGGACTTTTACGACCTCGCCAACGTGGAGGAGATCGAGGTCGAGGTTCCCATAGAGTTTGTCGGGAAGCCTGCGGGTGTGGACCTCGGAGGAACCTTCGAGATCGTGATGCACACCCTAACTGTTAAGGCCAAGCCTTCTGACCTTCCGGACAAGATAACCGTCGATGTTAGCGGTCTCGGGCTCGGTGATGCCCTTCACGTGAGGGACATACAGGCACCCGAGGGCTGCGTCATACTTGACAACCCTGAGGAGACCGTAGCTATAGTCATAGAGCCTGAGGTAGAGGCCGAGGAGGCGGAGGAGACTGAAGGCACGGAAGGGGAGGCACCCCAGACCTCCGAATGATCAGGATCGTTGTGGGTCTCGGTAATCCGGGGAAGGAGTACGAAAACACCCGCCACAACGTAGGCTTCATGGTAGTTGACGAAGTTCTAAGAAGGTTCAGGGTAAAAGACCTCCGTGAGGAGGCCCTATCTTTGGTGGCACGGGTCAGGATAGGGGGAAGGGAGGTTGTCTTTGCCAAACCCCAGACCTACATGAACAACTCGGGAGTGGCTGTCGAGAACCTGATCGAGGAGTTCTCCGCCGAACCCGAGGAGATGATCGTAATTTACGACGACCTCGACCTTCCCCTCGGTATGACCAGACTGCGTCTCGAAGGAAGCTCAGGTGGTCACAAGGGTATGGAGTCCATAATAAGGACTATAAAGACTGAAAAGTTCCCCAGGCTAAGAATAGGCATAGGTAGGCCGAGCAGGAAGGAGGATGTAGTTAAGTACGTCCTCTCCCCTTTCTCCAAGGAGGAGCTTGAGATCCTGAGATCTGTTCTTAAGAAGGCTTCCGAGTGTGTGGTGAGGGCTATAGAACTCTCCCCCGAGTACGCCATGGAGTTCTGTAACAGGAGGGACATCATCTAACACACCGCTCAGCGTAGAAGGTCAGGTCGAGCAGGTTGACGAGGGTGTCCTTCAGGTCCCTTCTGTGGACCACCATGTCCACCATGCCCTTCTCCAGAAGGAACTCTGCCCTCTGGAAACCCTCGGGGAGCTTCTGCTTTATCGTCTGCTCTATAACCCTTGGACCCGCAAAACCTATGAGGGCTTTCGGCTCAGCGATTATTATGTCCCCGAGAAAGGCGAAGCTCGCCGCCACACCTCCTGTGGTGGGGTTTGCGAGAACGGTTATGTAGGGAACCCCCGCATCCTTGAGAAGGCCAACCCCTAAGGTCGTCTTGGCCATCTGCATCAGAGAGATTATCCCCTCCTGCATCCTCGCTCCCCCCGAGCAGGTTACCGCCACAAGGGGTACCCTCTCCCCAGCGGCGGTCTCACAGGACCTGAAGAACCTCTCCCCCACCACAGATCCCATACTCCCACCTATGAAGCCGAAGTCCATAACCGCCAGTATAACCCTCCTCCCGCTTATGCTCCCCCTCACGACCACCATGGCTTCGCTGAGTCCTGTCTCTTTCGTGGCCCTCTTGAGCCTGTCCTTGTAGCTTGTTGTGTCCTTGAAGTTAAGAGGGTCTGCTGGCAGGACTTCTTCGAAGATCCTCTCCACATTCTCCTCGTCGATCAGATACTCCAGCCTTTCCACCGCCGAGAGGGGAAAGTGGTGGTCACACTTGGGGCATACCTTGAAGTTCCTCTTAAGATCTGGGACGTAGAGGAGGGTCTTGCACTCTGGGCACTTGGTCCACAGGTTCTCCTCTTCCCTCTTCTTTCTGAAGATCTTGCCAAGTAGTCCCATCCGCAAAAGAAGTATAAACTAAAATAGAATGCTCCAGGTCAGGGTAAAACCTGGTATAGAGGACAGGATAAAGGGTTTCTTCCCTTGGATATACAGACCTGAGATAGCCTCCCTCTCCAGGAAGCCCAGGAAGGGTGAGCTGGTGGTTGTCAGGGACTTCGCAGGGAAGTTCCTCGGCTACGGTTACATAAACCCTGAGGTGAGCATAGCCATAAGGATCCTCTCCTTCGACAAGAACGAGAAGGTAACCCCAGATCTCATAAAGAGGCGTATAAGGGAGGCATACAACTACAGGAAGAAGCTCTACATAAACAGCAACGCCTACAGGCTCGTTCACTCGGAAGGAGATCTGCTTCCGGGGCTCATCGTGGACGTTTACGGTGATTACGCGGTTGTAGAGTTCACCACCTACGGGATGGCCCAGTTCAGGGAGGCAGTAATAGAGGCCCTGGTTGAGGTCCTAAAGCCAAAGGGTATCTACGAGAAGGCCAACCTCACAGCTGCAAAGATAGAGGGCACAGGCGTGGAGGAGAAGGTAGTCTACGGGGAGGTCCCCGAGGAGATCGTCATCTGGGAGCACGACCTCAGATTTTACATAAACGTACCTGAAGGCCAGAAGACGGGCTTCTTTTTAGACCAGAGGAACTCGAGAAAGTTCGTGAGGACCTTGGTAGAACCCGGGGACAGGTGTCTCGACGTCTTCTGCCACACGGGAGGCTTCGCCCTGAACATGAAGAAGATCGGAGCAAAAGAGGTTATAGCCGTGGACATATCGGACCTGGCTCTCGAGATGGGAAAGAGAAACGAAGATCTCAACGGTCTTTCCGGAATAGAGTGGGTGGAGGCAAACGCCTTCGACTTTCTGAGGAAGCTGGACAGATCGGGTGAGGAGTTCGACGTGATCGTAATAGACCCACCCTCCTTCGCCAAGAACAGGCACTCGGTACCGAACGCCCTGAGGGGTTACAAGGAACTCTGCGTCAGAGGACTTAGGCTGGTAAAGCCGGGGGGTTATCTCGCCATCTTCTCCTGTTCCTTCCACATAACCCAGCAGCACCTCCTCGATGTTCTCACCGAAGCCTCCTACGACGTGAGGAGGCAGGTAAGGGTCATAGCGACCACCTTCCAGGACAAGGACCATCCTTGGATACTCCAGATGCCGAACACCCTGTATCTGAAGGGTGTGTGGGTGGAGGTGATCTAACTCAAGATCTGCTTATAAATCTCATAAGCTTACCTTATGATCTCTTAAGTAAAACTGCTACGCAACCTGAGGGGACGGGTATTATCCTTTAGTAAAGATAGCCCTCAGGAGGCTGTCCCATGGAGATAGGTGGAAGTTTTTACGAGAGGAAGTATTACAGCACCTGCTACATGTGCGCCTGCAGGTGCGGTATAGAGGTTTACGTGAGGAACAACAAGGTTACTTACATAAAAGGTAACGACGATCACCCTTTGAATAGAGGGGTCCTCTGCGCCAAGGGTTCCTCCGGGATAATGAAGGAGTACTCCCCGGCGAGGCTCAGGAAACCGCTCCTTAGAACCGGGCCGAGAGGTTCGGGTCAGTTCAAGGAGATAGAGTGGGACGAGGCCATAGACATAGCTGTCAAGTGGATAAGGGAAGCTCTCGAGAAGGGACCCCACAGGGTAGCCTTCTTCACCGGAAGGGACCAGATGCAGGCTATAAACAGCTGGTTCGCGGGGCAGATGGGGACCATAAACTGGGCAGCCCACGGGGGTTTTTGCTCAGTTAACGTGGCAGCTGCCGGGCTTCTCTCCACAGGATACTCCTTCTGGGAGTTCGGAGATCCAGATTTTGAACACACCAAATATTTCATGATGATAGGGGTCGCTGAAGACCACTCCTCCAACCCCTTCAAGCTGGGAATACAGGAGATGAAGAGGAGGGGTGGGAAGTTCGTCTTCGTGAACCCTGTGAGGTGGGCCTACGGAGCCATAGCGGACGAGTGGATACCCATAAAGCCGGGTACGGACGGAGCCTTCATAATGGGCCTCATGCACGTCCTCTTCAAATACAACCTCGTCGACTGGAGGTTCCTCAAAGAGCAGACCAACGCCCCCTGGCTCGTCATACAGGCACCTGGAACACCTAAGGACGGCCTCTTCTACAGGAACGAGGAAGGAAAGCCCATGGTCTTCGACAAGAGGTCAAAGGCCTTCAAACCGGCTGACAGGATAGTCCCCGATGACCTCGATCCAGCCTTCATAGGTGAGTTCGAAACGCCGGAGGGCTACAAAGTAAGACCCGCCTTCGACATATTCGCCGAGAGGCTGGTAAGAGACTACTCTCCCGAGAAGGTGGAGAAGATAACGGGCATACCCGCAAGCACCGTAGAGAGGGTGGCCAAGGAG
>WFOY01000163.1 GCA_015487835.1 Aquificaceae bacterium | reverse complement strand
CCGTCGCCGATCCTGAGCACTCCTCCCCTCAGGACGTTGGTGTTTATAGACAGCCTGTAGAAGGTGTCCTCGAACCTCCTCCTCGGAGACCAGGGAGGCAGGGTCTCTTTGCGCCTTTCGATGAAGGTTTTCACGAAGCCCTTGAGCTCCTCCCCAGTGAAGGGGTCCCTCGTAGGGACTGGACAGCGCTTGGAGATACCCTCCCCAGAGAAGAGAACCTCCCCTATGTAGAACTCCCTCGGGGAGTCCTCGCCCACCAGCTGGTCCTCCCAGAAGGGGGGAACTCCCTCTATCTCCAGGTTTGCCCTGAACCTTCTGCGGACGTTCTCCTCGTCGAGGCCGAACCATCCAGCTATCTCCCTGATAGTTGCGGTGCTGATGAGTGTCGGCCCGTGGGCCTTCCTGTCGTCGGGGAAGCCTTCTGAGGATCTCTTAAGAAAGACCTTGTATCCGAAGATCTCTGAGAAGAAGTCCTCAAGGGCTCTCGTCTCTTCGAAGGAGAACTCGTATACCTTCCCCTCGTATCTGAAGCGGAAGATGCTGGTCTCGAAGTCCACCTCGCTCCTTATCCTGTGGATCCTCCTCTCCCTCTTACCGCTGATAATATTCCCCTCCTCGTCGAAGAGGGCGAACTCCCTGTCGTGCTCGAGGGATCCTTTCGGTGTGGTGGATACCTCCTCCAGCTCCACTGGATCCAGCCCCTTTATGGGGTAGATCCTTATCCTCGAAAGGTAGGGCCCCTCGCTCATCTCGGTAATTTTATCCCGTATTTCTTTATCCTGTAGCTAACCTGCCTCGGCGTCATGCCGAGCCTCTTGGCCGCCTCCTTTATAACGAAACCGCTTTCTTCGAGAGCCTTCTCTATGAGCCTTCTCTCCACGTCCCATATGGACTCTCCGTTCGTCGGTATAGGCGGGGGCTTTGGCTCCTTTCTGTTTCTTATCTCTGGGGGAAGGTCCTCCAAGGTTAGCAGGCCGTCGGTGTCCAGTATGACCATCCTCTCGAGAACGTTCTGAAGTTCCCTCACGTTTCCCTTCCACTCGTATCTGAGGAAGGCCTCCATCACCTCGGGGGAGACCTTGACGTCCTTGTCGTATTCTTTGTTGAAGCGGTCCAAAAAGTGCTGGACTAAAACGGGAATGTCCTCTTTTCTCTCTCTGAGGGGAGGGATGAATATGGGGATCACGCTCAGCCTGTAGTAGAGGTCCTCCCTGAACTTCCCCTCCGCAACCATCCTCTCCAGGTTCCTGTTGGTGGCCGCCACTATGCGCACGTCCACCTTTATGGGCTTGGTCCCCCCGAGCCTCTCGATCTCCTTCTCCTGAAGGACTCTCAGGAGCTTGACCTGAAGGTGGAGGGGAAGCTCCCCTATCTCGTCGAGGAATATGGTTCCTCCCTGGGCCAGCTCGAACTTTCCCTTCTTGGAGGAGTAGGCTCCCGTGAAGGCCCCCTTCTCGTATCCGAATAGCTCCGCCTCCAGGAGCGTCTCGGGAATGGCTCCGCAGTTCACCGCCACGAAAGGCTTGTCCGCCCTGGGACTGAGGAAGTGTATGGCCCTCGCAAAGAGCTCCTTTCCCACTCCGCTCTCTCCCCTGAGGAGGACCGTGGCGTTCGTGGGTGCAACTCTGTGGATAAGATCGAGGACCTCCATTATCTCCCTGCTCCTTCCCACTATCCCCTCCACGTGGAGCTTCTCGTAGACCCTCTTTAGCTCCGCCTGAAGGGCCCTCTTCTCGTCTTCAAGGGTCTTCCTCTCCTCTTCCACCTTCCTCTCAAGGGAGAAGGCGTTGGCCACGAGGGTGGCTATCATGTTCAGGAACCTTGTGTAGTCGTCGAGGGAGTCCTTCTTGGAAAGCTCCCTGTCCGCGCTCAGGACTCCTACCACCTTCCCCCCCACCTTTATGGGGACCGCTATGAAGGCTATCTTCTTTCCCTTCAAGTTCTTTCTCTTCCAGAGCTTGTTCAGAAACTCGGGTTCCTGGGATATGTCTGGGACCACTATGGGGACTCCGTGCTTCCAGACCTTTCCAGTTATGCCCTCCCCTTTCTTGAATCCTTCCCTCGGAAAGCTTCCCGAGGAGGTGGCCCTCACCACTATCTGATCGGTAGCTGGGTCGTAGAGGGTTAGGGTAACCCTGTCAAAACCCATGAGCTTTTTGAGGAGTCTTAGGATGTAAGGGATCGTCTGCTCTATGTTCAAGGACCCGGAGAGTATCCTGCTTATCTCGTATAGGGTCTCAAGCTCTACCCGTTCCTTCACAGTAAAATTCTATAATGACATACATGTCGTTTCTGTTAAAGGTAGCTGTCCTTCTGGTGATCGTTGTCTCACAACCCCTACATGGGAGTGAGGTCAAAGGTGGTATCCTCCTCAACTTTCAGGGGGCAGAGATAAGCGACGTCGCCAGGTTTATGTCCGAGGTGACTGGAAAGAACGTGGTGGTGGACCCTGCTGTCAGGGGAAAGATGACCCTTGAGTTCTCTAAACCCCTCTCGCCGGAGGAGGCTTGGGAGGTCTTCACCTCAGCCCTCTCCATGTATGGTTTCGGAGTCGTCGAAGAAAAAGGAGTCGTCAGGATCATGCCAGCCTCCGAGGCTGTGACCGCCGCGAAGGTGAAGAGAAAACCCTCTAAGGGCGAGATCTCAGTCCTCGTCTACAACCTGAGGTTCGTGGACCCTCAAACGGTCATGAACGCTGTAAGACCCTTCTTGTCCCCCTTCGCCAGGATCTCAGTTCACTCGCCTTCCAACTCGGTCATAGTTGCTGACACTGGAGAGAACATAGAGAAGGCGGTGAGGATCCTAAGGTCCCTCGACAGGGAGGGAGCAGGAGGCGAGGTAAAGGTCTACAGGCTGAAGTTCCTCTCAGCTAAGGAGGCCCAGAGGATAATAACTCCCCTCGGAACTGTTTTTTCAAAGAGGTTCGGGATACCACTTGTGGTCTCAGCGAGCGAGGAGGCGAACGCCCTCGTGGTCTTTACCTCGAGGGAAGCCCAGAGTTCGATAGAGGAGATACTCAAGAAGATAGACGTGGAGGAGGTGAGGGCAGAGAGGAGAAGTTTTTACATAATACCTCTTAAGTTCGTAGCCGCGGAGGACCTTGCGGAGAGTCTCGGGAGCCTTCTGGAAAGTGGTGTGAGGTTGGAAACTCAAGTTATAAGACCCACGAGAAGGGTGAACTACGAGAAAAAGGAGAGGATACCCACAATACAGAAGAGGGAACAGCCCAAAAGACAAGCGCCGAGGCCTATACCCGTTGTAAAGACCAAGGAGGGTATGAGGATAGGCTTCGACAGGGGGACGAACTCCTTGATAGTTTACGCGACGAGGTCCGAGTACGAAGGGATAAAGAAACTCGTCGAAAACCTGGACGTGAGGAGGAGGCAGGTCCTCATAGCTGCTACCGTTGTCGAGGCTTCCACGAGAAGCCTGCTGGACATAGGTGTGAGGTGGCAGGTCATAGGAAAAAGGGGAGGTGCAGTGTTCGGGGGGAGTTCCCTGACCGACATATACAGCGCCTTTTTATCTGGGAGTTTTCTTGTGGGTGTGTTCTCGGATGTTGGGAAGACGGTCACCATAGGCGGTGTGGACCTCTTCTTTCCGGATCTTGTTCTGCTCTTCTCCCTCCTCGAGACGGGGACCGGCTTTAACATAGTCTCGAACCCCAAGGTCCTCACCCTCGACAACCAGCCTGCGGTCATAAAGGTGGGTCAGGTTGTCCCCTACGCGGAGGGTGTCAAGTTCGACATAAACGGTCAGCCCATAATAGTCTATGACTACAAGGAGGTAGGTCTTGAGCTTAAGGTTACACCCAGGATATCGGGGGACAACCTAAGGATCACCATAGACCTCTCCCTTCAGGAGATAATAGACTTCGTGACTAACCAGATAGGTGCAACTAGCTACACGGTTCCCGTGACCTCGAACAGGAGTGTGACCTCCGACGTGGTCGTAGAGAACGGCCAGACCGTTGTCCTCGGTGGTCTGGTGAGCACGAAGACCTTAAGGAGCATAGAGGGTGTCCCCGGCCTCTGGAGGGTTCCGGTTCTTGGAAGGATCTTCAGGAGAGACGTAGAACAGGAGGACAGGACTACCCTGTTCATATTCATAACGCCTTATATAGTTTCCTCCCCGGAGGATCTATCCAGGATAACTGAGGAGCACAGGAAGATGTCGGAGATGATAAGGAAGATGATAGAGGAGAAAAGGACCAGGGAGGAACCTGAAGAGGATGAGGACATGGATCTTTAGGTCTATCCTGGTCACCCTGATCGCTCTCTCCGTGGGTTTCCTGTTTCTCGGCGTCTCAACTCCCAAGTTCATCCTCCTGGACCATCTGCTCTCGAGGAGGGGTGTTTACATTACGGCTGGGGATGTAGAAGAAAGTATCCTAAGCGTGGACCTTAAAGATGTCAGGGTCAGCACGGACAGAGGTGAGATACTCAGGATGGACAGGTCGAGGTTCGGTGTGGCCTTTGAAGGTGTCTATTGGAGAGGCGTGTGCGGGAACGGGACCCTCCGGGTCCTGAGGACCTGGGGAGGTGGATTGAAGGTCAGTGCTGTGAGGTTCCCCTGCTTTAGGGGGGCTTCTATGGTTGATGCGGACATAGAGGTGGGTAACGGTATCTGGGGTGATCTGAATTTAGAGGGCCTTGATCTTAGAGGGGTTGTTGTAGACAGGATCGATCTGAAGCTGGAGGGGGACAGGTTCACGGGATCTGTGCGTGCGCAGGGCACCGAACTCAGGGGAAGGGGTAGGTTCAGGTTCGATCCTGAGGATCCGGCCTCTACTTACGCAGAGGGGACGTTCAGGGGCAACGGGTTAACGTTGCAGGTCAGAGGTGAGATCGGAAACATGAACCTCCAGATCCGATGAGTCTTATATTAATTATTGCCGATGTGCGGGATAGCTGGTGTCTTTGGCCATCCTAACGCCTCCGAGTACGCCTTCTTACAGATATACTCCCTACAGCACAGAGGTCAGGAGAGCGTAGGTATAAGCTCCTCGGACGGCATGAGGATCCACACCGTTAAGAAACCGGGAAGAGTTCTGGAAGCCCTGAGACAGGAGGATCTGGACAGACTGCCGGGGAACATGGCGATCGCCCACGTCAGGTACTCCACAGCGGGAGATTCGGGAGCTACCAACGCCCAGCCGATCGTAGGTGAGACCGCCATCGGTGAGGTGGCCGTCGTCCACAACGGGAACATAACGAACTACTTGGATCTTAGAAGAGACTTGGAGAAAGAAGGTGTAGAGTTCAAATACAGCTCCGACACGGAGATCTTCTTGGCACTCCTCAGGACGGGGAGGGAGCACGTTCCCGACTGGGTGGATCTTGACCCGAGGGACAGGGAGGTTATGCCCAAGATCTTCTACGCGATCACCAGGTTGGAGGGGGCGTTCAGCTTCCTGATCCTTATGAAGGATAGGATCGTGGCATGCAGAGACCCTTACGGGTTCAGACCCCTGCTTATAGGCAGGAGAGGGACCACCATACTGTTCGCCTCGGAGAGCTGCGCCTTCGACATAGTGGAGGGGGAGCTGGTCAGGGAGGTGAAGCCCGGCGAGGTGGTCGTGGTGGACCAGGGTGGTGTAAGGGTTTATTTCCCCTTCGAGGAGAGGAGAAGGGCTATGTGCATATT
>WFOY01000162.1 GCA_015487835.1 Aquificaceae bacterium | reverse complement strand
GTGGCTACTCTCTTCGCTTCTTCAAGGGAGACGTTGGGGTCGAGAAAAACCTTTACTATAACGGAACCTTCTTCGAGCTCGGGGGCGAACTCGGTCCCTATCCTTGTGAGGAGGAAGAGGCTGAAGAAGAAAGCTACCACAACAGTGGCTATTATCGGGACCCTGAGCTTGAAGCTAAGATCAAGGACCTTTTCGTAAATTCTGTGTATTGCCTGCATAACTCTGCTGTAGGTGGTCTTTCCAGGTTTAAGGAAGTAGTAGGTAAGAACTGGTATGAAGGTGAAGGCGATGACCATGGAGGAGATCAGGGCTATTATAAGCGTTAGGGCGAGGGGTTTGAAGTACTTGCCCTCTATAGACTCGAACACGAATATGGGTGAGAAGACGATCACTATTATGAGAACGGCAAAGAAGACTGGTCTCCAGACCTCCTTCACTGAGTCCAGGATCACGGAGAACTTGAACGCACCCTTTTTCTCGGAAAGGTGTCTGTATATGTTCTCAACTATCACAACTGAAGAGTCTACGAACATGCCTATACCTATCGCCAAGCCACCCAGGGTCATCAGGTTACCCGACATACCCGTGTTCTTCATGACTATGAAGGCGGTAAGGAGCGTTATGGGTAGTGAGGATATTACTATCAGAGAAGCCCTCAGATTACCCAGGAGGATCGCAGTGATTATGGCTACGAGGACCATACCGCTAAAAAGTGCCTTCTGTATGGTCGCGACAGCCTTCTCCGTAAGGTAGGCCTGGTCGTAAAGGTGCTGGATCTTAACACCTTCGGGGAGTATGTTCTGGATCTCCTCAAGCTTCCTCTTTACCTTGTCGACAACCTCCTTTGTGTTCTCGTAAATTCTCTTCACCACCACGTTCCCTTGAACCTCCCTCCCGTCCATGGTGAAGGCACCTCTCCTGTTGGGGACCTCACCCCTTATGACCTTCGCTACGTCACCCACGTAAACGCTCACACCCTTCTCCTCGTCCACCTTTATAGGTATCCTGAGTATGTCCTCCACCGAGTAGACCCTCCCGAGCCCCCTCACGACCAGGTCTCCCTCCGCGGACTGGAAGAAGCCACCCCCCACCAGGATGTTGTTTCTCTCGAGGGCTTCTATGAGGTCCTCTAAAGTTATGCCGTACGCTATGAACTTGTCAGGGTCAGGAACTATAAGGTAGGCGAGCTCAGGGCCGAACTGAACTATCTCCTCCACACCGCCTACGCTCATTATTATCGGTCTCACCATCCACTGCTGGATTACGGATTTGAGGTCTTCGTTGGTGTACCTGCCGCTCGTGTCGTGGAGTACATAGAGCAGAGCGTTTCCGAGTCCTGTGGAGTTCGGGCCCATGACAGGGTTGAAGCCCTCTGGGATCCTTTCCCTCGCATCGGGGAGCTTTTCCATCACGAGCCTTCTTGCGAAGTATATGTCCGTGCCTTCCTTGAAGAATATGGAAACGTAGGAGAGGCCTGGTATGGATACACTCCTCACGAGTTCGACGTCCTTTAACCCGTTCATAACGGCCTCTATTGGTATCGTGATCAGCGTCTCCACCTCCTCCGCTGAGAGTCCGGGGGCTTCTGTGTATATGTTCACCTGAACGGGGGTAGGGTCGGGGAAGGCGTCTATGGGAAGCTTTTTAAAACTGTAAACCCCGTAGACCACAACACCAACAAGAGCTAATACGACTAGAAGCCTGAACCTGAGGACAGTCCTGAACATCTCCTAACCTCCTCAGTGGGTGTGACCACCTTCCTCAACACCCACCAGCTTGGTCTTCAGGAAGACCGTTCCAGAGATAGCGATCCTCTCACCTTCCTTTATACCCTCCTCAACAACGTAGTAGCCGTCTATCTCCTTCTTTATATGAACCTCTCTGGGATCGAAGCCGTCACCTTTCCAGACGAAGGCCACCTTCTTACCCTCTATCTCTTGAACGGCACTCTTGGGTATGAGGATCGCCCTCTCCTTACCGGTTCTTATCTCGAGTTTCACGAACATGCCTGGCTTTAGCTTGTGGCCTGGATTTTTAGCCACGCATCTTATCCTCACCCTTCTCGTCTTTCTGTCCACTTCGTGACCGACGAAGTCTATCCTGCAACTCTGGTTTCCCGTCTCGTGGATCACCTTGCCCATCATACCTATGCTTACCGCATGCGATGTCCTCTCGTCCGCCCAGCCGTAAACCCACAGGACGTCGTGGGAGTGGATCTTAAAGAGTTCCCTGTCAGGTCCTACGCTCTCGCCCAGCACAACGTTCTGATCCACAACGTACCCTGTCCCCGGAGACCTTAATACAAGGTGGTAGCCCTTTATATCACCGAAGCTCCTCAGTCTCTCCTTAAGGGCGTTGTACTCGCCCTGTGCCCTCTCGTACTCTATCATCGAGTTGTAAAACCTGGTGTACTGGATGACCTGCTGTTTGTAAAGCTCCTTGTCCCTCTCGTAGATCTTCCTGGCGGTCTCCATCCTGACCCTGGCCATCTCGATCTCACCGATGAGGTTCGCAAGATCCGGGGAGTATATCTCAGCGACAGGTTGCCCCTTTTTCACCAGGTCTCCCTCCTTTACGTATATCTTCCTGACTATTCCCTCAACCGGACTGTAAACGGAGAAGCTGAGCAGCGGGTTCTCCTCCACCTCAGCGGGTATCCTTATGATCCTCCCAGCGGGTACCTTTTTCACAGGTTCTATCTTTATGCCCAGCTCCTTTACAGCCTCCTCGGTCATGTGTATCTCCTTCAGGATATCTTCGTGCCCATGATCCGAGTCGTGCTTCTCACCTCCAAAGGCCAGGGCAATCAGCAAGACCAGAACGATCACGCTCATCTCTCCACACCTCCTATGGCTACGAACTCTGCGTAGGCAGAGTGTATGTCTCTCAGGATCTCAGCCCTGTTAATAAGGAGTTCGTAATACCTTCTCCTGACATCTGAGAGCTCGAGGAGGGTTATAACTCTCAGCATGTAGCTTTTGATAGCAAGGTCCAGCTCCTCCTTAGCTCTGGGGATAACGATCTTCTCTATCCTGTCCAGCTCACCTGTGAGTGTAGAGAACCTTATGCTTATGGACCTCAGCCTCTTCCTGATCCTGAGGATCTCCCCCTCTAACCTCCTCTCCAAGGCTTTCTTCTGGGCCAGCCTCTCCAAGATCTCACCCTGCCGTCTGTAAAATACGGGAAGACCTACAGACAAGGTAGCCCTCAGGCCATAGTAACCCTCCTCCGAATCCTCCACGAGAAACCCAGCGCTTAGGGTCGGCTTGGCGAGGGCCCTCTCCAAGTCTATAGTCTTCTCCACGGCCCTTATACTCTTCTTTATCGCTCTGACCGTAGGGAGGTCCTGTAGGTTGAGGTCACGGATGTGTCTTATGTCCCTCAGATCCCCCTCCACGTCCTTCACCTCGGCGTTGATGACCCTCGACAGGTCCTGAAGGGCTGATCTTAGATCAGCCTCAGCTATCCTAAGCCTCACCTCGGCCAGGTCTCTTTCCCTTTTCGCTCTCAGCAGGTCCAGTTGGGTCGCCTCCCCAAGATCGTAGGATCTCTTGACGAACTCCTCCACCTCCTTCGCCGTTTTCAGGTTCTCCTGCCATATCTTCACCACCTCCTTCCTGAACAGGGCTTCGTAGAACAGCCTGTAAACCTCACCCAGTATTTCTCTCTTCCTGGATTCCAGTAGGTTCCTGAAGGCCTCCCTCTCCTCCCTTACCACGGACCTTCCCTTCTCACGCACACCCCAGAGGGGTATAGG
>WFOY01000161.1 GCA_015487835.1 Aquificaceae bacterium | reverse complement strand
CCTTCCTAAGGGGAAAGACCAGACACGAGGCTATGAGTAGGACCATGGCTATGTACCAGAGGTAGACTATGGGGTCCCTCACCTTCCTCTTTCTGGCCCTGAGGTTCCTTATAGTCAGCAGAGCGAAAGTGGTGAAAAGCAGAGATATACCTACGTCGGGGGCGTAAGTTTCAGGAAAGAGTACCTTCGCCACCAGGAGGACCGTGAGGGCGAAGGGAAACTTCTCCCTGATCAGACTGGGGTAGGTGGGTGTTACGAAGAACATCTCTATCACCTGGAAGGCCACGGCCACCACAAGCAGGGAGACCCACCCGAACAGCATGAAGACGAGGTGAAGGTCTATGATCCTCTGAAGGTTTAGGGTCAGGTATCCGGATATACCGAGAAGGACAGCCACACCAAGCCCAGCTCCCAGGCCCGCCATCACAAGGACGTACTTGATACCCTTGGAGGTTGGTGTGTGGCTCTTCAACCTAAA
This sequence comes from Aquificaceae bacterium, assembly GCA_015487835.1. GTDB lineage: Bacteria > Aquificota > Aquificia > Aquificales > Aquificaceae > Hydrogenivirga. The sequence continues at coordinate 5,016 of WFOY01000161.1, read as the reverse complement.
TACGGGAGGTATCATAAAGACCAGGGCAGCACCTATAGCACAGAAGACTAAGAGACCACCTACCAGAAGGGTATCTCCGGTCATGAAGCCGTACACGAACAGGATCACGCCGAGTGTGAGCGTCACGTGCACGATCGTGGCCTTAAGGGTGGGTCTGTCTATCACTCCTCCGGCCACCACGGGTATCATCTGGAAGAGGGCACCCAACATAGTCATCCCCGCAAAGCCCAAGGTGTAGGTGTGGACTACGGCGGGCAGGTTGAACCTCCCCTCAAGAACCATGTAAAAGCCCAGAAGAACGCCCAGCACACCGAAAAGACAGGCTGTGAGGAAGAACCTTGCGACTATGCTGAAGGGAGGCAGGTACAGAAGGTTTAGATTCCCGGTCATACCTCTCCCAGATCGGAGAGCTTCATAACCACCTCTTCTCTATCAAGGTGCTGGTCTGACATGGGGTACAGTATCTGCTCCTCCTTCATATTGTGCTGCTGTATCAGAACCATGAAGGACTCTCCGACGGACAGAAACTCCTCCTTGTTTCTGTTCTTCAGGGCCTCCTCGAGCCTCTGGATCAGGTCTCTCGCCTGCTGGTGTTCGAACCTCATGACCTGTGTTGGTCCCATGGTGATACCCGTTCTCATCTCGAACTCAGGGAAGAGGACCTCCTCCTCCTTTCTGAAGTGGAGCAGGGTCTTTTCCTTGAAGAGATCGAACAGCCTCTCGGCCTCCTCCCAGTTCCCTTCGGAGACAGCCTTTTCCACATCGGCGTAAAACTGGTCACACTTCCTGTGTTCGTCAGCAAGATACTGAGTTATAAACATGTTCCCGACCTCCATAAGTAAATATTTGCTCAAATATCATAGATCACCTCCCTATCTGAAAGAAGCCCCTATCCTCGGAGTAGGTCATGGCGAGGCTCGTTGCTGGTGCAATCCTCTTTCTCAGGAAGAACCTGTGGGTCTTCTCCGGATGGGTGGTCTCTCTCACCAAGAGTTCTAACGAGTGATCACCCGGGCTTACCAGAAACTCCTCGTAAACGTATATTGAGGAGTCTCTCCTCAGACCTCTCGGGTTGTAAACCTTCCTTAGGATCGGCCTGCCGTCCAAGGTGAGCGTGACCTCTATGGGAGACCTCTCCAAAACTATGTTCTTAAGCGCCTGCATGTGCTTCAGCTTACTGTAAACCTTCTCCGCCTTCTTGACCGGAGAGGACCTGTACTTGAAGGTGAGGACGATCAAGGATCTGTCGGTAGGGTAGAAGTCCATCCTGTCCACCGTAAGGGGGTAGAAGGTGAGGAAGGGAAGTGCCAAGACACCCGCTGCGAGTATGTGATTAACCCTGTTCTGGGAGAATATGCTGACCTCATCCGGCGTCTTTCCCTCCCTTATCTGGGATAGGAACCTGCTGACATGATGGCTCACATCGACCACGTTCGGTGCTTCAACTATACTTACCCTCCCTCTCGGTAACGTTTTGAGAAGCCTCGGCCTCCTCCTCCCGAGGAACCTCTCCTCCGTCCACTGGATACCCTCCCGGAAGTAGCAGTCCGGACCGTCACACCCTACGATCATCACACCCCCGGCGTTCTTCAGGATCTCCCTCATCCAGACGGCGTTCACAGCACCGGCACAGGGAAGCGTGAAGACCAGGATCCCTTCCCTCTCTTCAACTTCCGACGAGAAGGGGCACCTGAAGATCACAAGATCGGGCTTCTCCTCCGATATCCTGCTCACTATCTCTGTGAAGGGGACCGTGGGTATCGCGCTGGCGTTGTAATTACACGAAGCAATACATATCCCGCACCCTGCGCACTTGTTCGGTATCACAACCGCCTTCTTCTTCCCGTTTACCTGTTTCATATATATGGCCTCGTAGGGGCAGTCTATAAAGCACTGCTCACAACCTTCACACTTCTCCTCCACCACCTCCGCGGGGGGGTTCCTCCTTCCCTTGATTATCCAGGGGAACACGGCGAGCAGACCGAAGAAGCCCACGAATATAAACCAGTTAACGCCAATAGGCAGCAGCTTAAACAGGGGGTAACCCGTCAGGTAGAACCAGTCCATGGACATACCGAAGGGGACCTTACCCAGATCCGCCGGAGGGTCACTCTTTGCAGGAAACACAACGGAGATAACGATCACGTATAAGGTAAGAAGCACCATGAGGTACTTGGGAGGGAAGATCCTCGGCCTCGAGATCCTCATGACGTGCACCCAGAGGGTGAATATGAGGAGGATGGTCACCGCTATGTGACCGAACAGTAGTATCCTGAAGAGGCCACCTAAATTCTTTATATCAGTTCCCAGGAAGGCGCTCATCAGAGCGTGGCCAAATATGTGAACCTCTGTGAAGAACTTAGCCGTCAGGATACCTATGAGCTGGGCCCTCTCGTCCCAGACGAGGAGGTATCCGGACACCCCTATCGCCCAGAAGATTATCAGGGTGGCCACCCCGGAGACCCAGGCCACCCACCTGAACATCCTGAACCTGTCCGTCAGGATCATCTGGATCATGTGGAGGACGGCAAAGAGTATCAGGCCGTCCGAGGAGTACCTGTGGACGCTCCTCATCAGGCTCCCCAGGAAGGAGGACGAGATGGCCTCCACGGAACTGTAGGCCTCCTTGGGGTCCACCTCGTAAAAGAAGAAGAGGTATATACCTGATATTACGTCTATGATGAGCAGAAATACGGTGATGGCCCCCAGGTAGTATATAGGGTTCAATCTGGAGGAGTAAAACCTGCTGAGAGCGTAGGATATCCTCTGGGTGAACCTGTAAGTAGGTCTTATACCTATTATCTCCATCGGGCTCCCTACGAGAGTAATTACATACTTACCTAACCTCTATAAATTAAATTAGGAATAATTGATAAGCAAATCATAATTATTTCTTATGATCTCCATCACAACCTCTTATAGAAAATTGAGTAAGAGGTCATAAACTAACATATAGAGGTGAGTGAATAAGCATTTACGGAGGTGAGGAGAGATGAGTGAGGAGAAAAAGGTCCCATTCCTTCAGCTGGTCTTCGATGACTTTATACTCCTCCTCTTTTTGGGCGTGGCTATCTACGCGGTCTCTTACCTCATCTGGGGTCTGATAGAGATAGCCTGGACCCCGCCCATACCTGAGGAGATAAAGCAGGCTCTGTTAGGGAGGTGACTGTCATGGCACTGCTGCCTCCGAAGGAAGGCTGGTTTTACCAGAAGGTAGCCAGGGATGAGAAGATCTGGATGGGGCTTGCCTTCGTGGTGTCCGTGTTTCTGTTCTTCTGGATGATAATCTGGCACGTCTATGCCAAACAGAACCCCTCCTTCGTTACCTACAAGACAACTCCCGAGGAGTTCTACCAGCTCACGCAGGCTTTCATAGAGAAGTACAAGGTGGGTGAGGAGAACGGTATACCAGTGGTCAAGCCCCCTCCAGGCAGCGACGTATTTCTCCTGGCACGTCAGTTCAGGTGGGAGCCTGTCCTCGTGCTTAAGAAGGGAGAGGAGTACAGGTTCCACATATCATCCCTAGACGTGCTTCACGGCTTTTCTCTCCAACCTGTGAACATGAACTTCATGGTCTATCCCAAGTACGACTACGTCCTCACCTTCAAACCCACCTCCGCAGGCGAGTTCTACATAGTCTGCAACGAGTTCTGCGGGATAGGCCACCACATGATGATCGGCAAGATCATCGTTGAGGAGTAAGGAGGTGTGAGTCATGGCTGTGGCAACTCATGGTGGCGAGCAGTTCTTCAGGACATGTGACGTCACCGGCTTTAAGGTGGATACGAGAGCTGAGAAGATAGCCAAAGTGAACGCCGTAATGGCCGTCGTCTCCTTCCTGATAGCGGTGATAGCTGCCCTGCTTCTCGTTCTTACACGCTGGCAGATGATCCACCTCCTTCCCGTTGACTGGTACTACAGGGTCCTTACCCTCCACGGACTCGACGCTCTGGTGTTCTGGATAATCTTCTTCGAGCTTGCAGCTCTGGTATTCGCATCCACCGTCTTTCTGAACACCAGGATGTCGTCACCCTTTGTAGGTTGGCTAGGAACAGGACTGGCGATCGTTGGCTTTCTGCTCGTCAACTACATGATCCTCACGGGCAACGCGGACGTCCTGATGACTTCCTACGCGCCACTCAAAGCTCATCCGGGCTTTTATCTTGGGATGATACTCTTTGCGGTGGGAGCTCTGCTCATAGTCTCTACCTTCTTCGCCAACCTGATGATCTGGAGGAGGGAGAACCCAGGACAGTCCCTCCCTCTGTTCGTCTACGGGCTTATGGCCGCAGCGATCATAGCTGTGATAACCATAGTCTCAGGAGCGATCATATACGTACCCACCTTCCTCTGGTCACTCGGGATAATAAAGGACATAGACCCTGCGGTTTACAAGCTCGTGTGGTGGGGTTTGGGACACCCCTCCCAGCAGATAAACGTCTCAGCCCACGTAGCTGTTTGGTATCTTCTTGCCTTCCTGACGGTCGGGGGTCAGTCGATAAACGAGAAGATAAGCAGGTTCGCCTTCATACTTTACGTAGTTGCCATTAACGTCGCCTCAGCCCACCACCTCCTCGTTGACCCAGCGGTCAGCCCCGTATGGAAGGTCTGGAACACGAGCTACGTGATGTACCTTGCGGTCTTCGCCTCTATGATCCACGCCTTCGCCGTTCCCTCGGCCATCGAGGTAGCCCAGAGGAAGAGGGGTTACACCAAGGGACTCTTCGAGTGGCTGAAGCGTGCACCCTGGGGTAATCCCGCCTTCTCGGGACTCATGCTCTCGATGATAATCTTCGGCTTCATAGGTGGTATCACAGGTGTCGTGAACGGAATGGAGCAGACTAACATCATAGCCCACAACACCCTCTCCGTTCCTGGGCACTTCAAGGGTGCTGTCGTTGGGGGAACAGCACTTGCCTTTATGAGCGTGACCTACTATCTCATACCTCTGCTCTTCAGGAAGAAGATAGCCTTCTACGGCGTGGCCAAGTATGTACCCTGGCTGTTCGGTATAGG
>WFOY01000160.1 GCA_015487835.1 Aquificaceae bacterium | reverse complement strand
GATGAGAAGACTCTTTCTGCCTCTCCTCCTTTCTATGCTGGTTGCCTGTGCCCCAAAGGCGGAGAAGGAGGCCGAAAAGGAGAAGGAGTGGAGGTATCTTTACGACCTTGGAATGTCCGCGTACTTTGCCAAGAACTACTCGGAGGCCATAGCCCACTTCTACAGGGCCACCAAGGTGGATCCGGAAGAGCCGAAGATATGGAACGCCCTCGGAAACACCTACATGGCCGTCGGGGAGTTCAGGAAGGCGGAGGAGTCCTTCCTCAGGGCCATACAGGTGGATCCCACCTTCTCCGAGGCCAGGATGAACCTGGGGATCCTCTACTTCAGGATGAAGGACTACAGAAAGGCTATAGATAACCTCAAAGCCGCCATATCCGATGAGCTCTTCGACAAAAAGCACATAGCCTTCTACCACCTCGCCAAGGTTTACAAGGAGATGGGTGAGGTGGACAGATACATGGAGTACCTTAAAAAGGCGACCGCTTACAACCCCCTGTTCATAGAGGCCCAGCTTGAGCTCGGCAGTGCCTACATGGACGCAAAGGAGTACGATAAGGCGGAGAAGCTATACCTGTCGTTACTCTCAAACAACATAAGAAGACCGGAGGTGTTCCTTAGCCTGGCAAAGGTCTACCACGAGACCAAGAGGCTGGACAAGGCCAAGGACATGGTGAGGATGGTTCTGGAGGACAAGCAGACCAACAACCTCCAGAGGTCCCAGGCTTACGAGATCCTGAGCAAGATCCTTATAGAGGAGCAGAGGAGGACGATGAAGATCCTGGAGGAGGCCAGGAAGAGGAAGGAGGAGGAGGGCAGGTTCGGGATACAGGTGGCGGCCTTCTCCACGAAGAGAGGAGCAGAGAGGCTGGTCGAGAGACTTAGAAGGAAGGGTTTAAGCAAACTGGACATAGTGGAGGTCTCGGGTATATACAAGGTGATCTACGGTAGGTTCAAGTCCAGATCGGAGGCCAAGAGGGAGCTGGAGAGACTCAAAGACATGGAGATCTACGGCTTCATAGTCGAGGTGGAGTGAACCCTCATCCTCCTCCTGTAAGATTTTAGCGTGTTAAGAAGCAAGCTCGTCACCGTCATAGGTCCCACACCGCCCGGAACGGGCGTTATGGCCGAGGCCTTCTCCTTCACAGCCTCGAAGTCCACGTCCCCTAATATCCTCCCGCCCACCTTTGATATGCCGACGTCTATCACAACTGCCCCCTCCTTCACCATGTCCGCCTTTATCAGGTGGGGAACGCCCGTGGCTGAAACCAGAATGTCCGCCTCCCTTGTGAACTTGGTAATGTCCTTAGTGTGCACGTGGCAGATCGTAACGGTCGCGTCCCTCCATAACATCAAGAGGCTCAGAGGTCTCCCGACAATGAACCCTGCCCCCACTATGACCACGTCCTTTCCCTTAACCTCTATACCGTAGTGCCTGAGGAGGAGGTCTATGCCGAGGGGCGTGCAGGGTATGAAGCCGTCCTCCATCTTCGCCACGAGCTTGCCCATGTTCCTCGGGTGGAAGCCGTCCACGTCCTTCTCAGGGTTTATGAAGGCTATCACCTCGTTCTGGTCTATGTGCTGGGGCAGGGGGAGCTGGACGAGGATCCCGTCCACCTCCTCCCTCGTGTTCAGGTCGGCAAGGGTGTCGAGTAGCTCCTCGGTTGTGATGCTCTTATCTAGATGCAGGAGGAAGGAGTCCATGCCCACTTCCCTGCAGGCCTTTATCTTGTTCTTAACGTATATCTGGCTGGCAGGGTCGTCTCCAACGAGGACGACGGCGAGCCCAGGTCTCCTGAAACCCTGGGATGTGTACTCGGATATCTCCCGCTTTATATTCTCCCTTATTATCCGGGAGGGGGTCTTGCCCTCGAGGATCAGCGTCATACCTTCCTCCAGCGGGTCCCGGCGGGTGTGTCCTCGAGCTCTATGCCGAGTTCACGTAGCCTCTCCCTTATAAGGTCAGCTATCTTGTACTGCTTCTCCTGGCGTGCCAGGGTCCTCACCTCCACGAGGAGGTCTATAAGCTTGGTGTCTAAGATCTCCCCAGGTTCGATCTCCTTCTCCACCACCCTCCTCACCTCCCGATCGGGGTATAGGTCCTCCAGGAGGCCGAAGATCTTTTTAACAGTTGAGTGTAGAGACTTCGCAGCGAACCCGTAGGCCTCCAGATCGGAGGAGGTTATCTTTCCCTCCTTGTAGGAAGCGTTCTTTATCCTCCCGAGGTCGGTGACGAGTGAGAAGATGTGGGCGAGGGCCTCTGGCGTGTTGAAGTCCTCGCTGAGAGCTGCGAAGAAGGCCTCCTCCGTCTCCTTCACCTTGTCGTAAAGGGGATGGGTCCCTCCCCCGCTGTCCTCGACCACCTTGAGCTTTTTGAGGAGTTCGTAGTCCTCTATGGCTCCCTTTAGTCTCTCGTAGGCCCTCTTCGCCTCCTCCATCTTCTCCCAGGAGAAGTCTAAGGGACTCCTGTAGTGGGTGAAGAGGACGAGGATCCTCAGGACGTCCGGGTGGTACCTGGTGTATATCTCCTTCAGGGTGACGTAGTTACCAAGAGACTTGGACATCTTCTGACCGCCGACCGTGACGAGGCCGTTGTGCATCCAGTATCTTGCGAAAGGTTTTCCCGTTATGGCCTCAGCCTGGGCTATCTCGTTCTCGTGGTGGGGAAAGACAAGGTCTAGTCCTCCCCCGTGTATGTCTATGGTCTCGCCCAGGTGCTTGAAGGCCATGGCTACGCACTCTGTGTGCCATCCAGGTCTCCCCTTTCCCCAGGGTGAGTCCCAGGCGGGTTCCCCAGCTTTTGAGGCCTTCCAGAGGGCGAAGTCGAGGGGGTCTCTCTTCTTCTCGGAGGGTTCGACCCTCGCCCCGGCCTCCATCTCCTCTGGACTCCTCTTAGAGAGCTTACCGTAGTCCTTGAACTTCCTCACCGAGAAGTAAACGTCCCCGTCGGACTCGTAGGCGTAGCCCTTCTCCACCAGTCTTTGGATAACCTCTATGATCTCCTGGATGTGCTCGGTAACCCTCGGCTCTACGTCGGCGGGCCTTACCTTTATGGCCTCCATGTCCCTGTAGTAGCTGGCTATGTAACGGTTCGCTATGGACATGAAGTCGGTGCCCTCCTCCTTAGCCCTGTTTATTATCTTGTCGTCCACGTCCGTGAAGTTGCGGACGAACTTTACCTCGTAGCCGAGGTGCTCTAAGAACCTCCTGAAGGTGTCGAAGACTATCAGGCTCCTCCCGTGTCCCACGTGGGAGTCGTCGTAGACGGTCACGCCACATGTGTATATCAGAACCTTAGGGGGGTTGAGGGGGACGAACTCCTCGATTTTACCCGAGAGGGTGTTGTGTATCTTCAGGCTCATCGCTTTATTATATGATAATTTACATAGTGAGAAAAATGACAAAGGAGGTTTTCCTCGGTGTTAGATTCCTCCTATCCCTTTACTTTTTATTAATTTCCTTCACCCTTATACCCCAGGAGAGGGGGACGGTGATCGTTCTGAGCTCCATATACTTTACTCTGGCCCTAATAACGTACTTAAAACCCGAAAAGATGAAGATAACTAACAAGATTCTGGATATAGTGTTTGTCCCCTCTCTCGTTTTTTTATCTGAGGTCACGTACTCGATCTTTACACTCCCTCCCCTGATCGTCCTTCACACCAACAGAAACCCTGTCTCGGCGGGGGTTCTCCTGGTTGCATCCCTCATACTTACCGTTTACATGCTCAGGGACAACACGATCCTTCTGTTTTCGACCCTTATACTCATGGTCACAGCACCCATATCAGCGCTCATACCCGACTTCCTGAGCATCATAAGGAAGGAGAGAAAGTCCATGACCGAACTTAGAAGATCCTACAGGAGACTTCTGAGGGATATGGCGAGGTGGGAGAAGGAGAGGAGGGAGCTTGACAACCTCAGGTTCCTGATAGACACCTCCACGAAGAGCGACAGTGTGGAGGAGTTCCTGAAGAATGTTAAGGACCGCTTCAGTGTGAGAAGGATCCACATAATACCCAAGAGGGACGTGGACAGCTACGAGGTTCTGATGGACAGGGACAGGGGCCTACTCTCGGTCCCGGTTAAGCTGGAGGAGGGGAACGCGGTCATAATATTCGAGCTGGAGAGCCCCTTCCAGCTGAACGACCCCCTCGTCGTGGGATCCCTGGAGAGGGCTGGTAGGATGGTGAGCCTTTACATAGCGGGCTTCAGGGATGATTCCTCCCTCGGCAGGGCTATTAATATAAGTTGAGGTTAAGGAAATGGAGAAGCTAAAGGATCCCGTAAAGGTGGACAGAGAACTCGACCTCTCCGGGCTCTCCTGCCCGTTACCTATAGTTATGACCTCCGAAACCATGAAGAGGATGGAGGAGGGAAAGATCCTGAGGGTCATATCCACGGATCCGGGCTTCGAGAGGGACCTACTGAACTGGGCGAGGCAGACGGGGAACGAGATCCTTGGGATCGAGAGGGAGGAGGATAGGACGGTCGCCTACGTGAGGAAGAGGTCAGACTCGGGGGAGCCTTCGATCCTATACTGGATAAGGTTCCACGCCCTCGGCGTTAAGCTCCATCTCAGGCTGTTTCTGCTGAAGATCAACCCCTTCTCCAAAAAGCCGGACCACTTCATCACATTCACGGCCATCTCCGAAGGGACAAGGGCCGAAAAGTTCCTCAAGGGAAGGTTCGGTTCCGTTCTCATACCCGTTCCAGACGAGATAGACCCAAGGTGCGGGGTAGTCCTCGGTGTGAGGGGTGAGAGGAAGGCCCTGGATCTCTACGAGTTCTTGAGAGAGAACGGTTTTGGTGTGGAGGCGGTTTACAGGAAGAAGGGAAGCAGTTACGTTAGAATACACCCTTAGGAGGGGGAAATGTTCAGGAGACTGGTCTTTCTGGTCATTTCGGTTGCCTCCGTATCCCTCGGGTGGGAGGTAGGTATCAAGCTGGGGAACGCCAACATCGACTGGAAGGGGACCGACGAGAGGACCACTCTTTACGGCTTCGTGGCCCTCTACCTGGACGGAGACTTCCCCGTGTCCCCTATGGTCTCGGTAGGTCCCTCTGTGGAGATGGGGTTCGGGAGGAGGGCCATAGGGGAGTTCGACTGCCCCGGCTGGGGTCCTTGCAGACTGGACCTCACCTACACCACACTGGAGCTGAACGGCAAGGGCAAGGTAAGGGTCAGCATGCTTGAAGTTTACGGAGGTCTCGGGATCTCATACAGCAGGTTCGGGATAGACGCCTTTGAACTCCCTTCAGAAGTGGAGATCGGAACAATCACCGACGAGAGGGGGGCAGGCTTCCAGGCCTTCGGAGGCTTCCAGGTGAGGATAGGCGGGGTCGGGATAGGAGGTGAGTACAAGTTCAAACGGGTGGACACCGAGTCCATAGAGGGGGTGGACACACTCACATTCGTCCTGTCCTACAGGTTTTAGACATTCTCAGGCCTTACCCTCCTCTGATCCCCCGTCTCCATGTCCTTTAGGGTGATCACCCCCTCCTTCATCTCATCCTCACCGATTATGACCACATACTTGAAGCCCCTACTGTTTGCGAAGTCGAGCTGTTTCCTCAGGTTCCCCTTTCTCAGGGAGAGCTCTACGATCTTACCTTTGTTCCTTAAAGTTTCCGCAACTTTAAGGGCATAGGGGAGAACGTCTCCGAAAGGTATCAAAAAGTAAACGGGTTCTTCCTCCTTCGGGACCTCCACAAGAAGGGAGAGCCTCTCCACACCCACCGCGAAGCCAAGGGCAGGAGTAGGCGGTCCCCCGAACTCCTCGACGAGGTGGTCGTACCTTCCACCAGCTATGACCGCGGATCCGAGTTCCTCGGAGACAACCTCGAAAACCGTCCTGGTGTAGTAGTCGAGACCTCTCACGAGATGGGGGTTCTCCACATAGGAGACCTCAAGGGAGTCGAGGAACCTCTTAACCTCAGAGTAGTGCCTCTCACACTCCCCGCAGAGGTAGTCGACGGTCCTCGGTGCCTCCTTTACAGCCTCTTTGCAGGTCTCCACCTTGCAGTCGAGGACCCTGAGAGGGTTCCTGTCCTTTCTATCCTTGCAGACATCACAGAGCTTTTCAGAGACACCGCTCAAGAAACTGACGAGCGCCTCCCTGTAGGCTGGTCTGCAAACCCTGCACCCTAAGGAGTTTATCTCTATCCTCGCCTTTACGTTTAAGGCTTTCACTATATCTTCGGAGATCTTTATGATCTCCGCGTCCGCTACCGGCTGGTCAGCACCGAAGATCTCGGCACCTATCTGGTGGAACTGCCTGTACCTTCCGGCTTGGGGTCTCTCGTGCCTGAACATGGGACCCTCGTAGAAGATCCTGTGGTAGGGTCTCTCGGCAAAGAGCCTGTTTTGGATGTAAGCCCTCACAGCCCCCGCTGTCCCCTCAGGTCTGAGGGCGAGCCTCCTTCCCTTTTTGTCCTCGAAGACGAACATCTCCTTCTGGACAATGTCGGTAGCCTCCCCTATGCTCCTCTCGAAGAGGTCCGCGAACTCAACGACCGGGAGAACTATCTCCTCGAAGTTGTAGCTCTTTAGGATC
>WFOY01000159.1 GCA_015487835.1 Aquificaceae bacterium | reverse complement strand
TACCTGGTGTGGCTGTAGGCATGCTGATGGCAGGGGCCGACCCTATAGAGGCCGTTCTGTTCCAGATAGTTATCCTCTACTCCCTTGTCTTCGCCGGGATCTTAGGGAGCGTAATGATCCTGTACACAAACTATAAAAGGGTTTTCAGCTACTTCTGATCCGCCTTGCCCTGGTTCGGCTGCCTGTAGGGAACAGGTATGTACTGTACGGAGGGTGGCTGGGAACCGACCGGCTGATCGTATAGGTCCATCAGGTCGTAGACCTCCTTGGGGACGTCTGTGCTCACGTTCAGGCCAAGATCCCTCAGGTAGTCCACGGTGAGGGGGTAGTCGTGGGTGAACCTGCCTGTGGCCAGCTCCTCCGCTATCCTTTCGGCCTTCTCTTTGTCCATACCCTTTGTGGTGAGCAGCTTTATGAGGTATTCCTTCATCTGCTTTATCGCCTTCTCGGAGACGTCGGCCAGGATCAGGGTCTGGTCCTCTACGTCCTTTAGGTTCTTCCTCTCAAGGACCTTCAGGATCGAGGCCGCCGGCAGTTGGCCTATCTGGGGGTCCACAGGACCCAAAACCGCGTTCTCGTCCATTATTATCTCGTCAGCGGCAAGAGCTATCAGCGTGCCTCCGGACATCGCGTAGTGGGGGATGATGACCCTAACGGGTGCCTTGTGCTTCGCAAGGGCGTTGGCTATCTGGGTGGCTGCGAGGGCGAGACCTCCGGGCGTGTGTATTATGAAGTCTATCGGCATGTCGTCGGGAGTCATCCTTATAGCCCTCAGGACCCTCTCCGAGTCCTCTATGTTTATAAACCTGAATATGGGTATGCCCAGAAACCCCATGGCCTCCTGTCTGTGGATCATGGTGATCACCCTGCTCCCTCTCCTCTGCTCTATGTTCCTTATGGCCGACTCCCTCGCCCTCTGGAGGGCCATCTTCCTGAACCAGGGGTTGATGACGATGAAGAATATGAGCAGGAACCAGAGAAGGTTGAACATGTAAGCGAAGGGATCGTAAGCCGGCATCCCGCACCTCCGTAAGGAGCTTATTATTATCATAATGAAACAGGCGCTGCTACTCGGGATAATTCCTGCACTTCTCCTCAGCTGTGCCAAGCCCAAGGTGGACCTGGTTTACACGGCCAAGCCGAGGGCTGGTATTGAAGGTATAAGGAAGATAACAGTCCTGCCTTTTAAGAGCAACACCCTCGACGGTGATACGGTGGCTTCTGAGATAGAGTCTGACCTCATACTAACTGAGGTTCAGGGAAGACCCTACTTTCACCTGATCCCTGTTGAGAACCTCATGATCGATTACGACCTCGACAGGGCGAAACTTATAGAGATCGGCAGGAGGGAGGGCCTCGACGGGATCCTCTACGGCCACGCGGACGGGTGGGTCGAGGTCAGCTACTACACGGAGAAGAGGAGGAGGTGCGTGAGGTGGGAGGAGAAGGGGATCTTTGACAGGTGCCTTAAGTACCAAACCTACTGGGTTAGCTGCCAGAAGATGGTCGCCACCTTCAGGATCTCACCCAAACTCATCTCCGTGAAGGAAGGGAAGATCGTTTACTCCAGGAACATAGAGAAGGTCAAGAGGGCTGCCACCTGCTCTGACGTTCCAAGAAAGCAGATCTCAGCTGTGCAGCTCATGTCCCAGGCTAAGGAGGAGGCTTACAGGGAGATACTAATGGACATCGCCCCTCACGTGGTCAGGGAGGAGATCCTGTTCATCGATGACCCGGAGGGTGTGGCTGAGGTTAAGATCTTCGAGGAGGCGATCCAGGAGGCGAAGAACGGAAGGTCTGACAGATCCTGCTCCCTCTTCAGGAAGATAAGGTCTAAGACCTACGCCGTCCTCTACAACCTGGGTCTGTGTGCCGAGATGGAGGGCAGGCTGAAGGAGGCCTTGAAATTTTACAGGTCCTCCCTGAATCTCAAGAGGGACGAGAGAACCCGGAGATCCATAAACAGGGTGAGGTCCAGGATGGACTAATCCACGAGGGCCCTCACGTAGTCCTCCGATCTGAAAGGCTGGAGGTCCTCGATGCCCTCACCCACACCTACGAGCTTTATGGGCACCTTCAGGTCCCTGCATATGGCTACCAGGGACCCACCCTTTGCACTTGTGTCTATCTTGGTAACAACTATACCCGTTATGTCCAGAGCCTCCTTGAAGACCTTGGCCTGCTGGATCGAGTTCTGGCCTACGGTGGCGTCGAGGACGAGGAGGATCTCGGAGGGTTCTTCGGGTATCATCTTCTGGATGACCTTCCTTATCTTCCTTAGCTCATTTATAAGGGGTTCTTTGGTGTGCAGCCTACCTGCTGTGTCCACGAGGACCACGTCATGACCCTCACCGATGGCTCTCTCCACACCCCTGTAAACCACCGAGGCAGGGTCTGACCCTTCCTCCCCTTTCGTTATGTCCGCACCGCTCCTCCTTGCCCAAACCTCCAGCTGGTCTATGGCTGCAGCCCTGAAGGTATCACCCGCCACAAGCATAACCTTCTTCCCCTCACCCACCAGCCTGTAGGCGATCTTGCCTATGGTCGTGGTCTTGCCAGAACCGTTCACCCCGAGGAAGAGAACGACCTTAGGCCTGCCTCCATCCAGGTTAAGGGTCCCCTGGCATTCCCGGATCATTTCGAGGATCTTCTCCCTGGTTATCTCCTTGAGGTCCTCGGACCTGGTCACGCCTCTCCTCTTTGCCTCCCTCCTTATCTCCTCCACGAG
>WFOY01000158.1 GCA_015487835.1 Aquificaceae bacterium | reverse complement strand
GGAGAAGAAAAGGATCCTTGAGTCTTCGAGTCTGAGAGATAGGAGATCGCAGATACCTTCCAGCGTCGGCCTCCCCCTGAACTTGACCTTGGTTCGCTTTCCCTTAGAGGTGCTCTTACCTCCGAACACGCTGCCCTCCTCCCTGTAGATCTCTATGATCGACCTCTCCCGGTCCACCCTCAGGGAGACCCCGACCCTGTGTAGGAACTCAACCCTTGAGTCCACGTAGAGGACCACCGTGTTCTTGAAGACCTTGGAGAACCCATCCATGTATAAAATTTTCTTATGAAGTTCCTGCCTTCGGACAGGTTCTCCAAGAAGGCCTTCAACTTCTACAACGGCTTTGTGAACATGCTGGTTATACTTACCGTGCCTATAATAATCCTCACCCTGATAATAGCTATCCTTATAATCCTCTACGATCTCAGGCTATTCACCGCCCACATAGCCGGAGGCAGAATCGTTCTGGAGCACGAGGAGGCCTTCAAACTCCTCATAAAGAACATCCTAAACTTCTTCGTGCTTATAGAGCTCTTCAGGGTGTTCCTGGACGTCATCGAGTACAGAAGGATAAGGAAGCGCCAGATGCTCGAGGCGGGAATAGTCTTCGTCGTAAGGGAGATAATCATAGCCATGTTCGACCAGAGGGTAACCTACACAGACCTGATAGGTTACGCAGTCCTGCTGATAGCCCTCGGGGTGACCTACGTTCTCATAGAGAGGAGCTGGATAGATCTCATGAAGGCTACGAGGTTGAAACCTTCCGAGGGGAACTTCACAGACGAGATAAAGCACATATATAAAAAACTGAAGGTGAAGAAGGTTGAGGAATGAGAGAGAGGTGGAAAGCCTTAGCATCCCTCCTTGAGGATGAGTTTGATATAGAGGTCCAACCCTCCTACGAGGGGTGGGGATCTGGCTGGGACCCTAAGAACCTGCCCCTTGTCGAGATGTGGGCGAGGGGCGAGGTGGAGGACATACCACCCGGTGTCAGGAGGCCGAAGGGGGTGGTCTTCAACGTCGTTGACCTTATGAGGAAGAAGGAAGACCTCGTGGTAAACACCCTGAGGCACGAGATAAGCTACCTCCTGACGACCCACTTCCCCCACTGGAGGCTGGGGCAGAGGGAGGTGTTCAGGGCTGGGTACGTCCCCACCTCGTTCCTCATTCTCTTCTCGGTACTCGAATCGCTCAAGGCGGACCAGAGGATCCTCGAGGAGAACCCTTCCGCGGTCCAGGGGCTGAGGTCAAGGTACAGGGAGGTCCTAAGGGACGTATCCCCCACCTACCCCCACCACCAGATAGCCCTCTCCTTCGTTTACAGGTGGATAGGCGAGGAGGATCCCTTCCCTCAGGAGATAAAGCATCTGGCAGAGGTGATGTCTAAGGCTGTGAACGAGTACCTGAAGGAGAAAGATCCCCAAACAGCCTACGACATAGTTATGGAGGACCTCTGGACCAAGTACAGGAACGCCGTTGAGATCTCGAGGGACCTTAACTACGTGGACCTCCTTATCGACGAGGCAAGGGGGAGGAGGAGCGACACCCACCGGGGCAGGATAATGACCGATGTCCTGAAGAAACTTCCAAGCGATATAAGCAGCTTGATAAGGGAGTTCAAGGACAGGGACGCCACCCACATGCCCGAAGAGCACCGAAGGTCAGTCCTCAAGGCCCTGGGATCTCTCCCTGACTGGATGAGGGACTACCTGAAACAGATGAGCTACCTGGACCTCTTGGAGAGGGACCTCGAGTTTCTAAGGCACTTCCTCCCCAAGACCCTTGAGGTGGACGTGGAGCACAGAGGTTTCCTCAGCTTCATCTTCAAAGGCTGGGAGGAGGAGGGTGCCGCCAGATCCCTCAGATCGGTGACCGTGGACCAGAAGGAGGACCTAACCGAAAAGGACAGGAGGTTCATGAAAGAACACGGCCTCACAGAGGAAGAGTTCAGGAGGTACAGGGCCCTTATGAGGTCCGTGCTTCCCTACGTGGACCACTTCAGGAGGAAGTTCGACAACCTGCTGCCCCAGGAGGAGGAGAGGTGGGGAGGTGCCCATCTGAGAGGTAAGAGGATCAACTTCAGAAAGGTACCCACCGAGGTCCCCATAAAG
>WFOY01000157.1 GCA_015487835.1 Aquificaceae bacterium | reverse complement strand
TCCTCGACGTCCTGAAGAGCCCCATGGTGGTCATGCTGAGGGCAAAGGGTGTTCCCCAGAGGGTCCTTGTGAAGCACGTGATCAAGAACGCTATGAACCCCTTTACTACGCTCCTTGGCTACGAGATAGCCAGCTTGATATCTGGAGCTGCCCTTATAGAGATAATCGTCGGGTGGCCCGGCATGGGTATGCTCATGCTTGACGCTGTCCTCGCCCAGGACCTCTTTCTGGTGATGGGCGGTCTCTACATAGGGACGATAATGCTGATAGTGGGAAACCTGATAGCCGACCTGTTACTCGCCTACATAGACCCGAGGGTCAGGGAGAGGGAGTTCGCAAGGTGACCTCCTTGATGAGTTCTCTCTTATCGCTCCAGGCGAGCCTCCTCAATATTTTTACTCTAACCTCCCTTATCTCGCCCTTGGGGAGGGGAACCACCTTGGGCCTCCCGTAAACCAAGGCGGTCTTCGCCTGGGGAGAGAAGACCTTTCTCACTGTTCTCCTTCTCCCGTCTGCGTAGAAGACCTCAGCTATGAGGTAGAGCTTAGGGTCCCCCTGGTCCGCTGTCGGCAGGTTGTGAGGGACACCCACGTTCTTGAGGACCAGCCTGTTTCCCTCGATCCTCACCTCCACGTCCTCAGGTTTCGCTTTGAGTGCCGGGAACTCGTGGGAGTGTCTCGGCTTTGCGAGGTGGAGGAGGTAAAAGGGGAACTTCTGGATGAGGTCCTTCTTTCCGAGGGAGGGCATGTGGCAGGCCTGGCAGGTCTTCTGGACCTTGGTCAGCTTCCACTCCTTGTAGGTCTCCTGATGGCATCCCGCACAGAAGTTGGACCTTATATAGGAGAGGTCCTTCTTCGAGGGGTGGGGAGGTGACCAGACCTTTAAGGGTCCGTGCATGGCCTTCGTCTCCTCCTTGAAGTGGCAGGCAACGCAGGAGACACCGTCCTCCCTGAACTCTACCCTCAAAGCGGGCTTCTTCTCAGGGTCAACCTGGTGGGGTGCATGGCAGGAGAGGCATTTCAGCTTTCTGAAGTTTTCCGTCTCCCTCCTGAACTGCTCACTCTTCCAGGCTAAGGCATGCCTGCTCTTCTCCCACTCCTTGAATATATCCGCGTGGCAGTCGGCACACCTCTTGGCGGGAGGCCTTTCGAGGAGGTCCTCCTCCACGAAGACACGTTCTAACCTCTCACAGCCCGAAACTACTACGGCGATAAGGATCAGAAGAAGGGTCACTTAGCAAAGGCCTCCTGCACCATCTCAGGTATAAGATGGACGTTGTGGCACTTGGTGCAGGTGTTTCCTATGAGGGCGAGGTTCTTAAAGATCTCGTCCTTGTTAGGCTTTTCAGCTGTGATAAGATCCTCTATCTTTGCGAGGGCATCCTCGAAGGCCTTTCCTAAGATGGCCTCCTCTGAGATCTTCTGGGTGTGGCACTTGGAACACATAGCCCTCAGACCCCTCGCCCTCTCCACGAAGTTGGTTCCCGCCTCCTGTGCCATCTCCGTGTTGCCCTGCTCCAAGTATATCCTCAGGGCCTTCATTGAGTTCGACAGCTTCTTCATGTAATCTCCTGTCTTCACCTCCATGAACTCGATAGGGTCCTCCAGCTTTATCTCATCGAAGGAGGGGAAGTGAAATACAAGCTTCACAGCTATCTGGTTGTCCTGGTGACACCTGGAGCAGGTCTGTCCGAGCTTCTTGGAGGCCTCTATGACCCTGTCCACGTTCTTGGACTGGACAGCCTTAACGAAATCTTCGGCCAGCTTGGGCTTGAAGTAGTCCTTCCACTCTGGGACCATCTTCGAGGTCTTGAGGTAAGTCTCCTTTAGCTTCTTGGCCCATTCTAAGGCCTTGTCCCAGTTCCCTTCGTTTATGTTCAGGTTCACAGCGTAGAAGCTCGTACTCATCGAGTACATGTTCGACAGGAACTCAAACTTCTGAGACTGGGGCGGGTAGTACTTCTTGAGTGACTCGGGAGGCTTCTTCAGGATGATCTTGTCGGCAGCGAAGAGAACCGAACCGGCAACCACCAGACCCAGGACCAGCCCTACGTTTCCCATATCCTCGCCCTCCCGTAAGGTGTCGATAATAATTTACGATAGGGGGAACCTTATAACAACTCTGGTCCCCTCCTCGGAGGACGTAACCTTCATGTCCCCTCCGTTTCTCCAGACAAGCTCCCTAACTATGTAGAGGCCAAGGCTCCCCCTCCTGTAGGCTTCCAAGAGCTTGCCCGTCTCTATACCCCTCCCCGTGTCCTCCACCGTTATGAACACCTGGTCCTCCTCCCTCCGAACCTTCACCCTCACCTCCCCTATATCTGTGTTCTTCAGGGCGTTCTCCAGCAGATTGTTCATGATCTCCTCAAGGTCAAGGGGGGAGACCTTAAGGACGATACGGTTGCTACACTCCACCTTGAGTTCCACGCACTTCTTCTCGAACCTCAGGGACCACACCTTACCTAAGGACCTGACGAACCCGCACAGATCCACCTCCTCCACCTCCCTCCTTCTGCTCACCTTCCTTATGTGGGAGAGGGCCTCCTCGAGGAGGGACCCCACCCTGTCCACCTCCTCTATGGACCTGGAGAGGTACTCCTCCACCTCCTCACCCCTTATGATCCCGTCCTTTATGCCTGTGAGTACGTTCCTTATGTTGGCGATGGGAGTCCTGAGGTCGTGGGCGATCCTGTAGATCATCAGCCTCTGGACCTCTATCATCTCCCTTATCCTTTTCGTCTGGTCCCTTATCACCCTGGAGAGCCTGTCCACCTCCCTTATCCAGCTCCCGGGCGGTTCGGAAAAGTAGGGCAGGTTCCTTATGGACTTCTCAAGCCTCAGTAGGTCTCTGCTGACGAACTTGGAGAGCAGGTAGGCTATGACCAGGTAAAGGGGAACGAAGGCGGCTATGGAGAGAACTATCTTCGTGAACATACGCTTGCCTATGGGTATCCCGATTATCTTGACTGTGAAGAAGGCGATCAGCGAGGCCACTATGAGGTAGGTTACGAACAGAGCGACAAAGCACACCCAGAAGAAGGAAAACCTACTCGAACCGATAGCCGAACCCCCTTACCGTTTTTATCCTCTCGGCCAGCCTCCTATCCACCTCCATTATCTTGGTCCTTATCCTGTACACGTAAGTGTCCACTATCCTCTCGTACTCGGGTATATCGTCCGCGTAAACCTCCCTCACGATCTCCTCCCTCGTGAGGACTTTCCCCCTGCCGAGGAGGATCTTCCTCAGGATCAGGTACTCCTTGGCGGTGAGGTCGAGGGGCTTCCCTTTGATATAGACCCTCCTCTCCTCCTCCCTTATCTCGAACTCACCTACCCTTACGGTTCCCTTCCTCTCCTCTATCTTCTGCCTGCGCCTTATCAGGGCCTTCAC
This sequence comes from Aquificaceae bacterium, assembly GCA_015487835.1. Lineage (GTDB taxonomy): Bacteria > Aquificota > Aquificia > Aquificales > Aquificaceae > Hydrogenivirga. The sequence goes on along the minus strand of WFOY01000157.1, from coordinate 1,137 downwards.
CCTTGCCACCAGCTCCCTCATGTTGAAGGGTTTTGTCATGTAGTCGTCTGCCCCGACCTCAAGGCCCACTATCTTGTCCTCATCCGCGTCCCTCGCCGTGAGTATGAGGACCATGGACCTGGTCTGGGAGAAGGACCTGCACAGATCAAAGCCGTCCGCATCGGGGAGCATCAGGTCGAGGATGACCACGTCCGGATCCAGCATGTCGAAGACCCTAACAGCCTCCCTTCCCGTGTCAGCCACCCTGACCGAGAAACCTTCCCTCTCTAAGTACCTTCTCAGCATGTCCGCCATGAGGGGGTCGTCCTCAACTATCAATATCTTTCCTCTCATCGGGGAAATTTTGAAACTTTTTCAACCTAAGTTCAAGTTAGGTTCAAAAACCGGGTTTAGTTTTTTAAAAACTCCCCAAGGGAGGTGGAGATATGAGGAAGTTCATCTTGGGATCCTGTGTACTTGGTCTTGCCTTCGCTGGAGAACCCTGGGATCTGGAGGCACCCACAGGTCTTAAGTTCGGGGTTATAAAGGGTTACGAGAACTGGCACGTGGTCGCCACCCACTTCAGGACGGACAAGAACGAGCTGAGGTACATAATAGGAAACGACAAGGCTGTGGAGGCTTACAAGAAGGGCATGAAGAAGTTTCCAGACGGTGCCATCCTCGTCAAGATAGGTTACAGCCTTAAGAAGAACCCTGCCTGGGAGGCCTCCTTGGAGCCCGACGTGATCCAGAGGGTCGAGTTCATGATGAAGGACTCTAAGAGGTTCAAGGATACTGCGGGCTGGGGGTTTGCCAGGTTCGTTTACGACGCCAAGACAGGTAAGTACAAGGTCTTTGGAAAGAGCCCCCAGGACTACATGCAGTGCTTCTCCTGCCACAAGCTGGTTGAGAAGAAGGACTACGTGTTCACCGATTACGTGAGGAGGAGGTGATCACCTAAGGCCCGTGCTACCGAACCCACCCTCACCCCTCTCGGTGGGTTCCAGATCCTCCGCCTCCTCCAGGTCCGCCCTCGCCACAGGTGTTATAACCAGCTGGGCTATTCTCTCCCCCCTTTCTACGGTCACCTCTTTGGCACCGAGGTTTATCAAGATAACCTTGACCTCACCCCTGTAGTCGGCGTCCACGGTCCCCGGG
>WFOY01000156.1 GCA_015487835.1 Aquificaceae bacterium | reverse complement strand
ACCTCCGAGGGTGGTCAGGTTTTTGGAGAGTCTGGCAGATGCCATCGAGGGGAACCCTTCGGGTGAGTTTGCCGAGGATGTAGGCAGGATCTCCAGGATACTGGTAAGCTTAAAGGAAGCGGTCATCCTCATCGGAGACACCCTTCTCAGGACACCCTGGAGGGACAACGTCCTGAGTGCCCTCAGGAGGATAAGGGAGAGGACAGGATCGAACTACACGGTGGTTGGGGACGTGACACCCGTTTACACGAAGGGCCTCACGGACCTGGTCAGGGAGGCGGACTCCCTCGACACGCTGATCCTCACAGGAAACCCCTTCATGTACCTGTCCGACGATGACCTGGAGAAGCTAAAAGGCGTTTTCAAGGCCCACCTCACACTCTTCCCCAACCTCACCGCCAACAACTCGGATGCGGTTATCCCTGTTAGGTCCTTCCAGGAGAGGACCTTCACGGGTTTTAGAAACGGCTTCTGTGAGGTCAGGACCTCCGAGGGTGTCTTGAGTTCCGACCTCTTTACCCTCTCAGAGCTGCTGAGGGAACTCTTCAGCGTCTCTCCAAAACAGGAGCCAGAGGTCCCTGATCTCCCCCCTCTGGAGGAGGCAGATCTGGACCTTAAACCGAAGGAGGTGGAGGAGGAAGGTATATACGTTCTCACCGACAGGACCCTTGTGGACGAGATAGGTCACTGGAACCCCTGGACCCACGAGATAGAGAGGGATCAGAGAGCCTACATGAACGAGAGGACGGCAGACATGCTGGGCGTGAGGGACAGGATCGAGATAGGTGGGGTCACCTTTGAGGTGAAGGTAAACAACAACGTAGCTGACGATACGGTGTTCATCCCCGACTCCTTCGAGGAGACCCAGCCCTTCGACCCGGGGAACAGGGTAGGCAGGATACTTCCCGAAGCGGACCTTAGGGTCTTCAGATACAGGTAAAATATTCAGCGGAGGTGAAAAACATGAACGTAGAGTTCAGGGGCGTGGACATCCAGATAACCGACGCCATGAAGGCCTTTATCGAGGGCAAGCTCAGGAGGTTCCAGAGGTACCTCAAGGAGGTGGGGGAGGATCAGGTGGAGGTGATAGTCTCCGTATCGAGCGTGAGGTCAAGGCACAAGGACTTTGCAGGGGACAGCAGGCCCATATTCTACAGGGTGGACATGCACATGTACCTCAAAAACCTACCCCACGGTTCGATCCACGCCTGGGAGGAGGACACGGACGTCTTCGCAGCCTTGGACCAGGTCCTCGACGATATGGAGAGGCAGCTCATAAAGCTCAAGCAGAGGAGGCTTGAGCTGAGGAGGGAGTCCGCCAAGATAAAGGAGAGGATGCACACCCCGGAGACCCTCCCACCGGAGGAGAGGGAGAAACCCCTGATCGTTGAGGAGGACCTCGCCATAGAGAAGCCCATGAGCGTGGAGGACGCTATGGTAGAGCTCGACACGACTGGAGCCATGTTCATACCCTTCGTGGACATAGAGACGGGCCATCTCAGGATACTCTACAGGAAGAAGGGAGGGAACTTCGGTCTTATAAACACCAAGTGCAGGATGCTGTGATGGAGGTCAGGTTCAGGTTCCTGAGGTGGAGGTTCCTATCCTATGGAATCTCTTTAGTTCTTGTTATCGGGAGCGTTCTCCTGGTCTCGACGAGGGGTCTCAACCTGGGCCTCGACTTCACGGGGGGGACGGTCTTAGAGATCAGGTTCGACAAGGAGGTGGACATATCGGAGGTGAGGAGGGCCGTCAAAGAGGCGGGCGTGGGGTCGTTCTTAGTTCAGGAGACGAGGGAGGGCACCTTCATAGTGAAGATCAGGGAGGGGGAGAACGTCAAGGGTGCGAAGGAGAACTTAAAAGGTATCTCGAGTTTTGAGCTGGTGAGGGAGGAGAGGATAGGGGGCGTGATAAGCGAGGAGCTAAGGAGAAAGGCCATCTTCGCGATCCTCACCGCCCTTGGGGGGATACTCCTCTACCTTGCCTTCAGGTTCAAGCCCGTCTGGGGTGTGGGTGCACTCCTCGCCCTGGTTCACGACGTCCTCATAGTGGTGGGTGCCTACTCTCTAACTTACAGGGAGGTCAACCTGGAGGTGGTCTCGGCCCTTCTGATAGTCGCGGGCTACTCGGTCGCCGACACGGTGGTCATATTTGACAGGATAAGGGAGAACCTGAGGGTTAGGAAGGGGCTACCCCTGGAGGAGGTCATGGACCTCTCCATAAACCAGACCCTCTCGAGGACCATCATGACCTCGGTGACCACCTTCGTCACAGCCCTGGTGCTCTTCCTCGTAGGAGGGCATGCCCTCTCGAACATCATGTTCGCCTTCGTGGTCGGTGTGGTCGTGGGGACCTTCTCCTCCGTTTTCGTGGCGGGTGCCTTCGTGCTCGACATGAGCAGGATATTCAGCAGAGAGGAGGTTCAGGAAGAGACCGCCTGATGGAGTACGTCCTTCTATTCATCCTGGGGACTGTCTTCGGGAGCTTCTACAACGTGGTCATATACAGGTTGCCCAGGAACGTTTCCCTCCTGAACCCTCCCTCCTCCTGTCCAAGCTGCGGTTCCAGGATAAGGTGGTTCGACAACATCCCCCTGATCTCCTACCTGGTCCTGAGGGGTAGGTGCAGGACCTGCGGGGCGAGGATATCGGTCCAGTACCCCCTCGTAGAGATTGCGAGCGGTGTCCTCATGGTCCTCTCCTACGCAAGGTGGGGGTCCTCCTTAGACTTCGCAGTTTACTACCTCTTCTTCTCGGCTCTCCTCGTTCTCTCACTCATAGACCTCTGGTGGTTTATCCTCCCAGACAGGATAACGATCCCAGGTATAGTCTTGGGCCTCCTCGTCTCCCCCTTCAGAGAGACCCTAACCCCTTTGGAAAGTCTTGTTGGGTTCGGGGTAGGCATCCTGATATCTCTTGGCATATACCTCTACTACGTGAGGATCAGGAGGATGGAGGGTCTCGGCCTTGGGGACGTGAAGCTCCTTGGCTTCATAGGTTCTGTCACGGGGCCCTACGGCGTTCTCTCCGCTCTCTTCCTCGGGAGCCTCTTCGGACTCCTCTGGGTACTCCCGACCCTTTTAAGGAACAGGAACCTCCAGTTCGCTATACCCTTCGGCCCCTTTCTGTCCCTGGGGTGCTTCGTCGGTGTCCTCGTGGAGGACAGGGTCATGGGTTTCTTAGGTCTCTGAGGTGCTTTTCCACCACCTTTATGTCCTCCTCCGTGTCGATCCCGTGGTAGAAGTTTTCAGTTATCAGGACCTTAACAGGTATCCCGTTCGAGAGGATCCTAAGCTGCTCGAGGCCCTCTATCTCCTCTAAGGTCTCCCTCTTGAGGGACACGAACCTGAGTATAGCCTCCCTCCTGAAGCCGTATATGCCCACGTGCTTGAGAGGGTAAGGGTATCTAAGTTCGCCCCTCGGGTAGGGAACGGGAGCCCTCGAAAAGTAGAGGGCCCTCCCTCCTTTGCCGAGGACCACCTTCACGTCCTCGGGCCTGTTCAGGGACTCGGGGTCGTGGACCGCCAGGGTAACGACGGGGTTCTCCTCTAAATCTCTGAAGATCCTCTCCACGTCATCCTTGTAAGCGAAGGGCTCGTCCCCCTGGTGGTTTATGACGAGGTCAAGGTCGAGACCTCTGACCACGTAGGCGACCCTGTCGGTTCCAGAGGGCAGGTCCGAGGGGGTCAGGAATATCTCCACGGGTAGGTCGGACGCGACCTTTGCTACCTCCTCCGAGTCGGTGGCCAGTATTACCCTCTCCCCAGTGGCCAGGCACGCCTCCACAACCCACCTTATGAGAGGCTTTCCCCCTATCCTCCTTAAGGGCTTCCTGGGCAGTCTGGTGGATCTCAGCCTGGCGGGTATTACGATGGCCCTCTTCACGGCAGGTATAATTTTATCCTTGATGAAGATCAAGGACTTCCTTAAGGAGAACCAGATATCGGTCGGTGACAACGCCTACCTCCTGCTTGAAAAGATCGGGACCCAGTACGAGAGGGTCCTCAGGAAGATCGAGAACGAGATAGGCGAGTCCGCCAAGATGTCCAAGTCCAAGGGGAACGTGGTTGACCCCGAGGAGGCTGTGGAGAGGTACGGTGCCGACACGGTCAGGCTATACATACTCTTCGCAGCACCTCCAGATCAGGACTTCGAGTGGACCGAGGAGGGGATAAGGGGTGCCTACAGGTTCCTCACAAGGCTCTGGAACTTCGTCCTTGACAGGGCTGATAGGCTGAGAGATATCGATTACAGGAGGGAGGATCTCAAGAACCTCCAGGGGAAGGCAAGGGATATTAGAAGGAGGGTCCACGAGACCGTAAAGGGCTTCTTGGAGGACATGGAGAGGAACTTCCAGTTCAACACGGCCATAGCGAAGATCATGAAGCTCTTCAACGACCTTGCTAATTTCGACCCAAAAGGGGACGAGGACTGGAAGGTCCTCAAGGAGGGCGTTGAGACCCTTTTACTTCTCCTCGCTCCCATCACTCCCCATATATGTGAGGAGCTGTGGCAGGAGATAGGGAAGGAGGGTCTCATATCGGAGGAGAACTTCCCCGAACCTGACCTGGAGGCCCTGAAAGTGGAGGAGGTGGAGATACCAGTCCAGGTGAACGGTAAGGTAAGGGCCAGGGTGAGGGTCCCCTTCGGTGCCGACGAGGAGACCGTAAAGGAGGTGGCCCTCAGGAACGAGAGGGTGAGGGCCTACACTGAAGGCAAAGAAATAAGGAAGGTAGTTTACGTCCCCAACAAGCTTATAAACATAGTCGTATCTTAGGAGGTGAAGTATGGAGCAGGAGGTTAGCCTCTGGGCGTGGGTCCTCTGGTTTCTGAAGGTGATCGTCCTCGCCTTCCTGATAGGCATACCCTTTCTCGTCGTTGTCGTCCTCGTGTCCCAGGGTGTTTACAACAGGTTCCTAAAGAGGGTTGAGAAGAAGCTCGAAGAGAAGTACTCGAGGAGGGGCTTCACCCTCATAGAGGTTCTGGTGGTTCTGATAATAATCGGGCTTCTCGCCGCGATAATAGTCCCGAGGGTAACGGGCAGGGTTGACGAGGCCAAGATAGACCAGACCAAGATCCAGATGAAGGCCATAAAGAACGCCCTGGAACAGTATAAGCTGGACAACGGCTTCTACCCGACGACGAGCCAAGGTCTGAAGGCCCTCGTGGAGAAGCCGACCACACCCCCCGTCCCCAAAAAGTGGAGGAGGTACTTAGACAAGGTGCCAAAGGACGCCTGGGGTAGGGACTTCATCTACGTGTCGCCAGGTGTTAACAACCCCTTCGAGCTCAAGTCCCTCGGACCTGACGGGGAGGAGGGAACGGAGGATGACCTCGACGTGTGGAAGATATGAGGGTTTCACCCTGGTTGAGGTGGTCGTAGCACTCTCCATAATAGCGATCTCCTTCACGGTCCTTATAGACACGATCACATCCCTTGGGAGGGAGACGGGAGATGCGGAGGAGAGGTTTTTAAAGTTGGTTATTCTGGACAGGAAGGTGAAGGAGGGAGACCACGAGGGCGTTGAGATAACGAGGTCGGAGGTCCCAGACTTCCCCAGGGCTAAGGAGGTGGTTTACTCCCTTGAGGAGGTCTTCTTGGTCAGGTATGAGATCAGGTAGGGGGTTCACGCTAACTGAGGTTCTGGTTGTCCTCCTGCTCTTCGGGGTTTCTCTTTCCCTGCTTCTTTTCGTCTTCTCGAAGGGTGTAAGTTCGAGCCTGGCGGTAGAGGAGAGGTCGGAGAGGGTCTCCCTTCTCGCCTCCCTCTTCTGGGACATGGAGAGGAAGATCTTCGGTGCTGAGAGGATATACATAGAGGGGGACGCCCTCTACATGGTGACCTCAGGTGGGAGCTACTACCCTGGTCTCGTCAGGTGTGCCTACATTTTCAGGGACGGCGATCTCCTCTACTTCGAAGACCCAGACCTATCTAAGGAGATCTACGCTACCGAGGGTGATGGGATCAGGATCGGGAGGTTCGAAAGGTTCAGGGTGGTAGCCGTGGAGGGAAACAGGGATCTTCCCGCCTACGACGGCCTCCCGAGGTTTGTCAGGGTCTACCTGGACGATATGGTCTTCACCTTTGAGACCCTAAGATAGAGAGCTCTTTCAGGACCTCGTACACCTTGACTATTGGAAGTCCCATCACTGTGAAGAAGTTGCCCTCTATCCTCTCCACGAGGGTGGCACCGTATCCCTGAACCCCGTAAGCCCCAGCCTTGTCGAGGGGTTCGCCCGTAGATATGTAGAACCTTATCTCCTCGTCGGAGATCTCCCTGAACTTTACCCTCGCTACGTCGTGGACGGTCCTCCTAAGACCCCTGGCCACGAAGGAGACGGCGGTAACAACCCTGTGCCACCTGCCCGATAGGGCTCTGATCATCTGGTAGGCCTCCTCCTCGTCCTTCGGCTTTCCTAAGATCCTGTCGTCCAAGAACACAAGGGTGTCCGCACCTATAACGAGGGCGTCCCTGTTTCTCCTCCAGACGTCGAGGGCTTTGAGTAGGGAGAGCCTCCTTGCTGTAGTTACTGGATCGCCGAGGACACGCTCCTCCACCCCTGAGGGGACCACCTCGAAATCGGTGCAGATCTTCGAGAGGATCTCTCTTCTCCTTGGGGAGGAGGAGGCGAGGATGACCCTCACGGTTGATAACCTCCCTGAGGACAGCTAAATTATAACCTTACCCGATAAGGAGGAGAAGGTCATGACCACTGGATTCGTTCTCACCCAAGAGAAGGAACTGTCTCTGGATGAGATAAAGGAGTTGCAGGCGGAGGTGAGAAGGCTGGCGAAGGAGAAGAACGCCGTTATCCTCGCCCACTACTACCAGAGGCCCGAGGTTCAGGACGTGGCCGACTTCATAGGCGACTCCCTGGACCTCTCCCGAAGGGCGGCCCAGACGGACGCGGACATAATAGTCTTCTGCGGTGTGAGGTTCATGTGCGAGACCGCCAAGATCCTGAACCCCTCCAAGAAGGTCCTCCACCCTAACCCCGAGTCGGGATGCCCTATGGCGGACATGGTGACAGCGGAACAGGTCAGGATGCTGAGGTCCAAGCACCCTGACGCCACCTTCGTGGCTTACATAAACACGACGGCCGACGTCAAGGCGGAGGTGGACATATGCGTGACCTCTGCCAACGCCCCCAAGATAATAAGCAAGATCCCAGCCAGAAAGATAGTCTTCCTCCCAGACCAGGCCCTCGGCGGGTGGATAGCCAAACAGGTCCCAGATAAGGAGTTCATACTCTGGAAGGGTTTCTGTCCTCCCCACTTCGAGTTCACCGCCAGGGAGGTCATGAAGCTAAAGGAGAAGTACCCAGACGCCAAGGTGGCCGTCCACCCCGAGTGCCACCCAAAGGTCATCGAGCTCGCAGACTTCGTGGGTTCAACCTCCCAGATAGTAAAGTACGCTACCACCGTTGAGGCGAAGAGGGTCATAGTGATAACGGAGGTGGGTCTTAAGTACACACTCCAGAAGAAGAACCCTGAGAAGGAGTACATCTTCCCCGAGTCCATGAACTACTGCGGGACCGTTTACTGCTGCACCATGAAGGGGATAACGCTGCCAAAAGTTTACGAAACCTTAAAAAACGAGATAAACGAGGTCCTTCTCCCAGAGGACATAATGGAGAGGGCGAGGAAGCCTATAGAGAGGATGCTCGAGCTGTCCTAAAATTATCTCATGACCTTTCTCTTAGGAGGGGTGGTCCTCTACCTGGTCTCCGCCGGTCTGTTCTTCCTGAGGACCTTCCTGGGTGTCAGGACAGGGCCCCTCCCCTTCCTGGCCATGGTGGTGGGGATGGCCTCCTACCTCCTTTACTTCCTCCACACCTACGCGACCGCCGGGAGGTTTCCCGTTGGTGATCTTTTCGGCATGGTCTCCCTGATGGGGAACCTGATGGTCCTCCTCTTCCTGATCACGGATCTGGTCATGAAGAAGAGCTTGGCGGACTTCGGCTTTATAGTTGCCCTAGTTGGTTTCCTCACAACGCTCGCGGGCACCCCAGCCAAGAAGCTGGGCTACCCCAACCCCTTTTACGTTTACCACATACTCTCTGCGGGTGTGGCCTACGCCTCACTCATACTGGGTGGTATATCCTCCCTGGTCAAGATCCTGGTCGAGAGGAAGCTGAGGTCAAAGCACATAGAGGGCTTTATGGTCCCCGTGAACCTCCTCAGGAAGACGGAGAGGATCCTCCTTAACGTGGGCTTCATATTCCTTACGCTGACACTCATATTCGGGAGCATATGGGCGAAGACTTTCCTTGGCAGCCACTGGATAAACGACCCCAAGCTGATCCTGACTATGGTCCTCTGGGTGTACTACGCGATAATCGTCCACCTTAACCTCATAAGGGGCATAACACCTTCCAGGTTATCCCTCCTCTCTTTACTGGGTTCGGTCCTGGTGATCGGGAGCGTGGCCTTCATAAGGCACACGGTCTCTTAAATATCCGTGTCTATCAGGAAGAGGGGCTGTCCGTACTCGACGGTCTCCCCGTTCTCAACGAGGATCTTCTCTACCTTCCCCCTCACGTCGCTCTCTATCTCGTTCATCACCTTCAGGGCCTCTATTATGCAGAGGACCTGGCCTGGGGAGACTATGTCCCCCACCTCGACGAAGGGAGGCGCACCTGGGGAGGGAGACCTGTAGAAGGTCCCGACGAGGGGGCTCTTTATGACGTGGTACTTCTTCTCCTCCTCGCTCACCTCCTCGGAGGGGGGCAGTATCTCCTGATGGGTGAACTCCTCAGGACTCCTCTGGTCCTTCACAGGTTCCCTGTTCTCGAAGGTCTCTATGACTATCTGGGTGTCCCCCTTCTGGAACTTGATCATCTTTATGTTCGAATTCTTCACGAGGTCTATGAGCTCCTTTACGAACTCCTTCTCCATCACTTCACCCTCTCCACGTAGGTGCTCGTCCTCGTGTCCACCTTTATTATGTCACCCTCGTTCACGAAGAAGGGGACCTGGACCACGGCTCCTGTCTCCAGCTTGGCGGGCTTCGTCCCACCCGTTGCGGTGTCCCCCTTGAAGGCTGGCTCCGTTTCAACCACTTTCAGCTCCACGTGTTTGGGAAGCTCTATACCCACCGGCTGTCCCTGGTAGTAGAAGACGATTACCTGCATACCTTCCTTCAGGAACTTGGCCTCCTCCTCTATCTTCTCCTTAGGTATGGCGACCATGTCGTAGGTCTGGGTGTTCATGAAGTAGTAGCTCTCCCCGTCCGAGTAAGAGTACTCGGCGAAGACCTGGTCGAAGTCAGCGAGGTCTATCATGTCGGAGGCCTTGTAGGTTATCTCGATCACGTTCCCAGTTAGCATGTTCTTCGCCTTCACCCTAACGAAGGCCTGACCCTTCCCCGGCTTCACGTGTTCGTAGTCTAAGACTCTGTAAGGCTCTCCCTTGTAGTCGATGAAGATGTCCCTAGTTATCCTGTTTATGTCTATCCTCTCGGCCATAGGAAGTATTTTATCAAAGGATCAGCATGCCGTCCCCGTAGCTGTAGAACCTGTATCTTCTTTTAACAGCCTCCCTGTAGGCCTGGAGTACGAACTCTCTCCCGGCGAAGGCGGACACGAGAACGAGGAGGGAGGACCTCGGCAGGTGGAAGTTGGTTATCAGGGCGTCCACCACCCTGAACTCGAAGGGAGGGTATATGTATAGATCTGTCCATCCCTCGTAGGGTTCGAAGGGTTTAGTCTCTAAAGCTCTCACCACCGTGGTCCCTACGGCGACCACCCTTTTCCCCCTCTTCTTTGTCCTCACTATTTCCTCGACCGTTCCCTTGGGGACCCTGACGTACTCCGGGTCTACCCTGTGGTCCTCTACCCTCTCGGTCTTCATCGGTTTGAAGGTCCCATAGGATATGTGGAGGGTTATGAAGGCGATCTTTATACCTCTGTCTTTGAGTTTTCTTATGAGTTCCTCAGAGAAGTGTAGGGAGGCGGTAGGTGCCGCAACCGCACCCTCCTCCTTCGCGAACACGGTCTGGTAGTACCTCCTGTCCACCTCCTCCTCGTCCCTGCCCAAGTAAGGGGGGATAGGTATCCTGCCGTACCTGTCGATGAGCTTTAGGGGTTCCTCCCCGAGGATCCTAACGAGGAACATACCCTTCTCTATGTGCTGGACCACCTCCACCTTAAGGTCCTCGGCCACCTCGATCACCAGGCCGGGTCTTATCTTCTTCCCACCTATCAGGGCCTTCCAAAGGTCCGGCCTCACGTAGTCGGTGAGCAGGACCTCCACCTTACCCCCGGTCGGCTTCTTCCCGTGTAGTCTGGCCGGAAGGACCTTGGTATCGTTGAAGACTAAAAGATCCCCCTCATCGAGGTACTCGGGCAGGTTCCAGAAGGTGTCGTGTTTTATGCTCCTGTCCTTCCTGCTCAGAACCATCAGCCTGGCGCTGTGCCTTGGGACGGCAGGGTACTTGGCTATGAGTTCTTCCGGAAGTTCGTAGTCGAAGTCCTCCACCCTCATGGCGTATAATTTACTACTGTGGATGAGCAGGAGGTAAGCGGGCTAATAAAGGCCCTGGACATCCACCTGACCCAGAACCAGCTTCAGGATCTGTCCATAGTTCTCTTCCTTGCGGTCTACGTGATGATAGTCCTCGAAAAGTTCTTCCACAGGACGACCGCCGCCCTCCTGGGGGCATCGGTGGCCATGGTGATCGGGATAATACCCCCGAGGGTGGCCTGGGACTCGATAGACTACAACACGATATTTCTGCTCTTCGGTATGATGAACATAGTCACCGTCCTGGGGCACAGCGGGTTCTTCAACCTGATGGCGGTCAAAGCTCTGAGGGTGACCGGCGCAGATCCGGTAAGGGTCCTCTTCGTCTTCACCGTCCTCACCGCCGTGTTCTCCGCCTTCCTGGACAATGTAACTACTGTTTTATTCATGACCCCTGTGATTATCCAGATGACCAAGATCCTGGGTCTCAACCCCGTTCCCTACGTCATATCGATAGTTCTCGCCTCTAACACGGGAGGAACGGCTACCCTCATAGGCGACCCCCCCAACATAATCATAGGGAGCATAGCCCACAAGAGCTTCAACGACTTCCTGATCCACGTGGCACCCCACGCCGTTGTTGGCTTCACAGTGGGTCTCGTCGTCAACTTCATCTACATGAAGCTGACCGGTGCCTTCAGATCCGAGGGTGGAGGAATATCCGAAGAGACCCTCAGCAGCCTGAAGGAGGAGGTAAAGGACGGTAAGGTGATGAAGAAGGCCCTTATAGTCTTTGTCCTGACCATACTCCTGTTCATGGTGGGGCACCGTTTAGACCTGGAACCAGGCATAATAGCCCTCCTCACCTCAACCTTGCTCCTTCTCTGGACCGGAATGTCACCCGCCTACGTTATGGAGAAGATAGAGTGGGGGACTCTTATGTTCTTCGCAGGGCTCTTCATAGTGGTGGGTTCCCTGGAACATACGGGTGTCTTCATGAGGGTGGCTGAGAAGCTCGGGGAGGTAATAGGACCCAACGTGGACCTGGGTATATGGGTGGTCGGGGTCTTCTCGGCTCTCATATCGGGCTTCGTGGACAACATCCCCTTCACCATGTCCATGGCTTACGTTCTCAAAGAGATGTCCGCCTCCGTTGGGTCAGGTGTGGACTACCTGTGGTGGGCCCTCTCTCTTGGGGCCTGTCTCGGCGGGAACTTTACGCTGATAGGTGCCTCCGCCAACATAGTGGCCGCGGCCATAGCCGAGAGGGAGGGTTGCAGGATATCCTTCCTCACCTTCCTGAAGTACGGGACGCCTGTGGCGGTACTCTCTACAACCTTCGCCCTTCTTAGCCTCTACCTTCTCAGGATCTGACGGTGATCTTGAGAAGTAAGGGAGCTATCAGCGTAGTCACTGCAACCACAAAGACAACGACAGCGTACCCTACGTCATCTATGGCCTTAAAGCTCCTCCCGAACTCGGCGAATATGAGGCCCACCTCACCCCTCGGCATCATGGATATACCAACGCTGAGCCTCTCCCTGAGAGAACCGCCTATGACGAAACCGGAGAGGACCTTGCCCAGTATGGCCACCACTATGAGAGATAGGGAGAGGATCCAGAAGTCGGCAGAGGAGAAGTCTATGGCCTTCAGGTTCAGGGCGAGACCGACCGAAACGAAGAATATGGGAGCCACCACCCACACTAAGGGCAGTATGCCCTCCTCGATCTTGTGGATCACCTGGTCGCTCAGCTTCAGGAAGGAGACGAGGGGGAAGTTGAAGCTCCTCGAAAGGGCGAGACCAGCTGTGAAGGCCCCGAGTATCTCGGGGGATCCTGCCCTGTAGGCGACGTGGCCTGTGAAGAGGACCAGGGACAGTATGGCGGAGGGTATTATGTCGATGTCCTTAAGCCTGTCCACCACGAAGGAGATCAATTTCGCCACAGCCCTTGCTATGAAAGGTGCAAAGAGGAAAAAGACAGCTATATCGAAGACCAGCCTGCCCGTTGCCTCGAGGTTAACCGTCTGGGTCTTTGAGAACTCGTAGAGGGCGGCGAGTATAACCACACCGAGTATGTCGTCCAGGACCGCAGCCCCCAGGACTATCTGGGCAAACCTGTCCCTGTGCTTCCCCAGATCCGTGAGGACCCTGACCGTTATCCCTATGCTGGTGGCAGTGAGGGCGCCACCTATGAAGAGGGAGCTTATAAGGGGAAGGTCGAACACATAGTAGGAGATAATGAACCCGCCGAAGAAGGGAAGGACTGCACCTAAGAAGGCGACCGCCGCAGACCAGACGCCGACCCTGACTAGGGTCTGTATGTCCGCCTCCAGACCCACCTGGAAGAGAAGCAGTATGACCCCAAGCTCGGCGAGGACTTTTATTGCCTCGCTCAGGGGTATCAGCCCGAGGAGGGACTGACCTAAGATTATCCCCGCGGTGACCTCGCCGAGAACGGGTGGTATGCCCATCCTCTTGAAGATCGTCCCGAAGGTCTTTCCCGCTATGAGGATAATAGCTATGTGTAAGAATAGAGTGTGTATGTCCACCCCAGCTTCGGCTCCAGGAGTAGCTGCCGCAGCCATGGGTTAGTATTTTAGCAGTAAACGGGAAAAGGTTTGCCAAGCAGATAGCCCTGGCCGTAACGCACCCCTATCTCCTTGAGTTTTTCGAGGACGGACCTGGTCTCCACGTACTCGGCTATCACCTTGACCCCTATCTCCTTGCAGAACTCGGTCACCATCCTGGTTAGCATGAAGGACACGTAGTTTCCGTCTATGTCCCTGACTATGCTCCCGTCTATCTTCAGGTAGTCCACGTTCATCTGGGTCAGGTTGTGGAGGTTAGAGTAGCCCGACCCGAAGTCGTCTATGCAGATGCCGTAACCAAGCCTCCTCAACCTCTCTACCACCTTCTTCACCTTTGAGAAGGAGGGAAGGTCCTCTACCTCGGTTATCTCTATGAGCATGCGGCTCCTCACCTTGGGATCGACAGCCTTGAGAAAGTCCAGTATGCCCCTGTCCAGGAGATCGGTGGGCAGAAGGTTAACGCTGAGCCTTAGGTCCTCCCTGGTTTCGAGTATGTCCACGGTTATCTTCAGGATCCTCTTGGTGAACTTCACGTAGGCGTAGGTGCCTTTAAGTTCGTCAAGGAACTGGGAAGGGGAGAGGATCTTGCCGTTACCTTTCATCAGGCGGGCGAGCACCTCGTGATGGGAAACCTTACCCGTGTTCAGATCCACCACAGGCTGGAGGAGGCAGGCGATCTTCTCCTCCTCTATGACCTTCACGATCTCGCTCACCGATACGACCCCGCCCGTAAGATCGAGGGAGTCCTCGTAGACCTCCACCCTGTCCTTACCCTTTCTCTTGGCCGAGTGGAGCGCCGTGTCCACCCTCTTTATAGCCTCCTCCAGCGACCTTGCCTTCTCCGGAGACAGGTCCAGACCTATGGACACGCTAACCTTGACCCTCCCATCGAGGAAGCTGTGATCTTTTACCTTTCTCCTCAGGTCCTCGAAGAACTCGACCGGGTCCTCGCCCACATACTTTCTGTTCGTGAGGACAAGGAAGCTCTCCCCGGCGTACCTTACGATCGGGCTGTCCTCCCCTACGTGTTTCCTTATGAGATCAACCAGATCCCTGAGTATCCTGTCACCAGCTTCGGGCCCGTAGGTCACGTTTACCTTCCTGAAGTCGTCTATGTCCACTATGGCGATAAGGTACCTGGAGAGATCTATCCTGAAGTTCTGGTCCTCGAGGAACCTCCTGCTGTATGCTCCCGTGAGGTCGTCCACGTATAAAGACCTGTGGAGCCTCCTCCTCTTTAGATACTGGAGAACCGCAAGGTAGAGAAAGGTTACCGACGAGGCGACCGTAAGTATAGCCAGGTTCCTTATGTAACCCAGAGTGATCCTAAGGTCCTCTATCTTGTCGACTGCGAAGTCGGCCGCAAGCAGGGCTACCACCTCGCCGTTACGCACTATGGGCTTTAGGTACGTGGCACCTATGGTGTGGAGGTTCTCCTGGACGATCACAACCTCCTTCTTCTTAGCCATGGCTTCGTTCCACCTGTCCTCCCTGAGGACCTCGAGCCTGTCACCCAAGAAGGCCCTGTCACCCTTGGACCCGTCCGCCAGGAACCTGAACCTTCCCTCCTCGTCCCTGTAAACTATGTAAACGTACTTTACCTCCGGGGTTATCATGAGTGAGAGTATCTCCTCCACCTCCCTCCTGAGGTCCTCGTCCGAGAACAGGGCTATAACCATATCCCTGTCGCCGACCTTCCTGTTTATCCTCTCCAGCAGGTTCTCAAAGTTGTGCCCCACGAGGGAAACGGTTTCGGATACCAGCTTCTTCTGGACGTGGCTCTCCACTTTGAGGGAAACGTAGTAGATGGGCACACAGGAGAGGACAACGAGTATTACGAGGGCTACCAGGTAGCGGTCTATCTTCGGCACACCTGGGTTCATATACCAGCTCCCCTTCCCTTGTTCTCTTGGGTTTTAATATACATCTGAAGAATGTTCAGGGAAAGGATAAAAAAGGTCCACTTCGTTGGGATCGGCGGAATAGGTATGAGCGGCATAGCCCAGATACTCCTGGAGATGGGCTACGAGGTCTCCGGATCCGACATAAAGGAGAGCAAGAACACCGAGATCTTGAGGAAGAAAGGGGCCAGGGTTTACATAGGCCACTCGGCGGAGAATGTAGGCGAGGACGTGCAGGTGGTCGTTTACTCCTCTGCGGTGAGGGAGGACAACCCAGAGATCAGAAAGGCGAAGGCCCACGGCATACCCGTAATACCGAGGGGAGAGATGCTGGCGGAGATATTCAAGCTCAAGGAGGGTATAGCGGTGAGCGGTTCCCATGGGAAGACAACGACCACCTCCATGATAGCCCACATACTCGAGGAGGCCGGGTACGACCCCACCGTGATCATAGGTGGCATACTCCACAGGCTTGGAGGCAACGCAAAGCTCGGGAGGGGAGACCTCCTTATATCGGAGGCGGACGAGAGCGACGGGTCATTCCTAAAGCTGTCCCCTGTGGTGGCGGTCATCACCAACATAGACAGGGAGCACTTAGACTTCTACAAGGATGAGGAGGCTATAAGGGAAGCCTTTCTCAGGTTCGCTGACTCCGTCCCCTTCTATGGGTTTTGCGTCGCCAACGGGGACGACCCCAGCGTCCTCCGGATAGTGAGCAAGACCTCCAAGAGGGTTGTCCTCTTCGGAACGAGCGGTGAGGCCCACGTCCAGGGGAGGGATCTGTCCGTTGAGGGGGGGAGGTACAGGTTCAGCGTGAGCTTTAAAGGGGAGAACCTTGGCACGGTCCGTCTTGGCATACCTGGAAGGCACAACATACTAAACGCCCTCGCCTCTATAGGTGT
>WFOY01000155.1 GCA_015487835.1 Aquificaceae bacterium | reverse complement strand
GATCAAGCTATAGTACTTCATGGCTGTCTTTCTTAAATCAAAGGTTGTTAAAATACTCCCATGGCGAAGAGGGTGGTGCTGGCTTACTCGGGTGGTCTGGACACCTCGGTTATGGTCAGGTGGTTGGCGGAGAGAGGTTTTGAGGTGATAACCTACACGGCGGACGTGGGTCAGGGGGAGGAGCTGTCGGACATACCTGAGAAGGCGAAGGCGTCCGGGGCTGTAGAGGCGATAGTGGAGGATCTAAGAGAGGAGTTCGCGAGGGAGTACTGTCTGCCGACCCTCAGATCCCTTGCTCTCTATGAGGGTAGGTACCCGCTCACCGCTTCCCTCTCGAGACCCTTGATATCGAAGAAGCTGGTGGAGTACGCTAAGAAGCTCTCCGCCGACTACGTTGCTCACGGATCGACGGGGAAGGGAAACGACCAGGTGAGGTTCGAGCTGTCCGTCTGGGCCCTGAACCCAGATATAGAGGTCCTCGCCCCTGTGAGGGAGTGGGAGTTCAGGTCGAGGGAGGACCAGGTGGAGTACGCAAAAAGGCAAGGCATCCCTGTTAAGGTCACCAAGGAGAAGCCCTACTCGATAGACAGGAACCTGTGGGGTGTCTCGATAGAGTGCGGACCCTTGGAGGACCCATGGGAGGAACCTCCCGAGGACGCTTTCCAGATAACAACGTCCCCTGAGAAGGCCCCCGACGATCCTGAGTACGTGACGGTGGGTTTCGAGGAGGGTGTCCCTGTATCGCTGAACGGAAGAAGGTATGAGAGGTTGAGCGAACTGATCGAGGATCTAAACCAGATCGCGGGAAGGCACGGGATCGGCAGGATAGACATGGTCGAGAACAGGCTCGTGGGCATCAAGAGCAGGGAGGTTTACGAAGCTCCTGGGGCGACGGTCCTCTACGAGGCGTACGGGGATCTTCTATCCTTAGTAACAGATAGGTTTACATTCCACTACTTCCTTACCCATGTACCCCACGAGTACGCAAAGATCGTTTACGAGGGTCTCTGGTTCACACCACTAAGATCCGCCCTCGACGCCTTCACCTCAAAGCTGGCCGAACGCGTGACCGGTGAGGTCAGGTTAAAACTCTTCAAGGGCAAGGTCTCGGTCGTTGGTAGGAGGTCACCTAACTCCCTCTACGTGGAGGACCTCGCAACCTACTCGGAGAAAGACGCCTTCGACCACACCGCCGGTAAGCACTTTACAAGGGTGTGGGGTCTGCCTCTTAAGGTTCTCGGGAGGAAGTTCAGGTCTCCTTGAGGGCGTTCACTATGTCCTGAACGGCCTTCTTCGCGTCCGCAAAGAGCATCAGTGTGTTGTCCATAGCAAAGAGGGGGTTGGGTATCCCGGCAAAGCCGGGACTTAGGCTCCTCTTTATGACCACAACCGTCTTAGCCCTCCATACTTCAAGAACGGGCATGCCGGCTATCGGACTCTTGGGATCCGTCTGGGCGGAGGGGTTCACCACGTCGTTTGCACCTATTACTATCACCACGTCCGTCTGGTCGAAGGTGGGGTTTATTTCTTCAAGCTCCTTCATCTTCTCGTAGGGGATGTCCACCTCCGCCAGGAGGACGTTCATGTGCCCCGGCATCCTCCCCGCGACCGGGTGTATGCCGAACTCCACCTCAACGCCTCTGGACTCCAGAAGGTTGAACAGGTCCCTCACAGCGTACTGGGCCTGGGCGACCGCCATACCGTATCCCGGAACTATCACCACCCTCCTCGCCCCCTCCAGGATCAGGGCGACCTCTTCCGGGGTAGTAGCCTTGACCTTGCCCTCGTATATGTCCTCCTCCGTGCTCACTACCTCACCGAAGCCCCCGAAGAGGACGTTCAGAAGCGACCTGTTCATCGCCTTACACATCAGGTTGGTGAGGATTATTCCCGACGCTCCCACCAAGGATCCTGAGATTATAAGGGCGTTGTTCTGGAGGACGAAGCCTGTTGCCGCCGCAGCGAGACCTGAGTAGGAGTTGAGGAGTGCTATCACAACGGGCATATCAGCCCCGCCTATAGCTATGGTAAGGAGGACACCGAGGACAGAGGCAACTCCTACCATAAGCCAGTAGAGGTAAATCCTGTCGGGACCCGCTACGAGCAGAGCACCCAGCAGCAAGGATACGGTGAACACGGCCGCCTTCACCACCTGCTCGCCCGAGTACCTTATGGGCCTCTCCCTGATCAGGCCCTGGAGCTTCCCGAAGGCGACACCGCTACCGAAGAAGGTGACTGCACCTATTATCCCTGACGCGACGGTCGCGGTTGTGAGGTGGGTGTCCGGCACCGTGCCACGGGAGACAGCCTCATGTAGGGCTGTCCCTGCAACGAGAGCCGAAGCCCCTCCGCCGAGTCCGTTGAATATGGCGACGAGCTGGGGCATAGCGGTCATCTGGACTCTGAGGGCGAGGAGCATACCTATAGAGGCTCCGAGGACGAGACCGGCTATTATGAGGGGCAGGTCCACTATCCTCCTGTCTAGAAGCGTGACCAGGACGGCTATCAGCATGCCGACGGAGCCTATAAGGTTGCCCCTCACAGCCGTTCTCGGGTGGGAGAGGTTCTTGAGGCCGAAGATGAAGAGGGATGCTGCGACGAGGTAGGCGAGGTTTACGAGGACCTCCTTCATCTAATCCTTCCTCCTGAACATCTCGAGCATCCTGTGGGTGACGAGGAAACCACCGACCACGTTGATTGTTGCAAAAACTAGGGCTATGAACCCGAGGACCTTGGCCACCCCTACGTTCTGGGAACCCGCGGCTATCAGGGCACCCACTATGGTTATCCCCGATATGGCGTTAGCCCCAGACATTAGGGGTGTGTGAAGGGTCGGCGGGACCTTGGTTATAACCTCGAAGCCGACGAACATGGAGAGTACAAAGACCGTAACGTACATCACGAGATCTTCCATTAACCCTCCTCCAGAAACTCCTTTATCCTCTGGCTTACAAGATCACCTTCTTTGAAGAGCAGGGTCTCCTTAGCTATCTCGTCCTCGGTGCTTATCTTTCCGTCTTTGAGTATCAGGTTCAGGAAGTTAAGGATGTTCCTCGAGTACATAAGGCTCGCATCGTAGGGGACTTCGGAGGGGAGGTTCACAGCACCGACTATCTTCACGCCGTGCTTCTCCACCGTCTTGCCAGGTTCGGTAAGGTCACAGTTTCCCCCTCTCTCGGCCGCGAGGTCCACTATGACGGAACCCGGCCTCATCTCCTTCACCATGTCCTCGGTTATGAGAACAGGTGCCCTCTTCCCAGGAACGACCGCCGTGCACACTATGAGGTCGCTCCTCACCGCCTGGTCCTTCATCAGATCCCTCTGTTTTCTGTAGAACTCCTCGTCCATAGCCCTCGCGTAGCCTCCCTTATCCTCAGCCTCTTCGGTTTCGAGGCCCAGATCCACAAACTTCGCCCCGAGACTCTGGACCTGTTCCTTCACAGCTGGCCTTATGTCGTAGGCGTAGACGACAGCCCCGAGCCTTTTGGCGGTAGCTATCGCCTGGAGCCCAGCGACCCCCGCGCCTATTACGAACACGTTAGCTGGAAGGACCGTCCCGGCTGCGGTCATCAGCATGGGAAACATCTTGGGAAGCAGGTTCGCACCTATCAGAACAGCCCTGTAGCCTGCGACCGTAGCCTGTGAGGAGAGGGCGTCCATGCTCTGGGCACGGGTCGTTCTCGGGATCAGCTCCATGGCAAAGGCGGTGATCTTTAGGTCCCCGATCCTGCTTACCAGATCGCCCACACCGAAAGGTTCTAGGAAACCTACGATGACCTTTCCCCTGTAGATCTCAGCCTCCTTCAGGAAGTTCTCCCTGTCCGCGGCCAGGTTCCTGACCGAGAGTATAACTTCGGCCTTCCCGAGGACCTCCTTCCTGGAGGTTACCTTGGCCCCTGCCTTCCTGTACTCCTCGTCGGGAAAACCGGCCCTCTCCCCGGCCCTTTTTTCCACGAGGACCTGGTAACCCTTTTTCGTCAGCCTCTCCACATCAGCAGGGACTAAGGCAACTCTCTTTTCGTTGGGATACTTCTCTTTGAGAACTCCCAGAAGCATGGAGTATAATTTTAGCATCTATCCATGGAAATACTCCTCGTAAAGGACATAAGGAAATCTTTTGGTAAGGTGGAGGTCCTGAAGGGGGTCTCCTTCTCGGTTAGATCCGGGGAGGTCTTCGGGTTCGTCGGCCCGAACGGGGCGGGAAAGTCGACCACGATGAAGATAATCATGGACTTCATAAGACAGGACTCAGGTGAGGTACTCCTATTTGGGAGGATGAACAGTGACCCAGCGGTGAAGAGGAGGGTAGGCTTCCTTCCTGAGCACCCTTACTTTTACACCAACGTGACCGGGAGGGAGTTTCTCAGGTTCCTCCAGCTTACTATGTCCCTTGAAGAGTCCCTCTTCTGGGAGAGGGCCGGTTACTACGCGGAGAAGATCCAGATAGACTGGGCTCTCGACAAGAAGATCTCCGAGTACTCCAAGGGCATGCTCCAGAGGTTCGGGCTTTTGCAGGCGGTGGTGAGTGAGCCTGACCTCCTCATCTTAGACGAGCCCATGTCCGGACTGGATCCCATAGGGAGGAAGATAGTGGCGGACCTAATCCTCGAACTGAAGGAGAATGGAAAAACTGTCTTCTTCAGTACCCACATACTCCCAGACGTTGAGAGGATATGCGACAGGGCCTGCGTGATCATAGACGGGAGGGTGACCGACCTTGTTGAGTCCGGCGACCTCCAGAACATAGAGGATATATTCATGGAGAGGGTAAGGGAGATCGGGCTGAGGGAGGTCCTATGAGGTTTCTCCTTGGCTTCGCCTACATAACCCTCAAAGAGAACGTGAGGAGGAAGAGCTTCTACGGTGTTGTGGTTGTATACCTGGTCTCGTTGATCTTTTCGAGGATACTCATGGAGTTCTCCCTACAGGACCCCTCCAAGGTTCTGGCCGACTACACCTACTCCTTTCTAAGCCTCTTCCTCTTCCTTTCGGTCCTCTTCATAGCTACGGACACGATGGCAAAGGACATAGAGAAGAAGAGCGTCTACCTCGTCCTATCGAAGGGCATAACGAGGGACGCCTACATATTCGGTAGGATGTTCGGCTTTCTGGTGTTCACGCTTGCCCTCGTCTCTTTGCTCGGCACCCTATTCTTAGTGGGTCTTTGGGTTCTCAACGATCTTACCGTGGGCGTATTCAGGAAGGAGGTTCACATCGCTGGGGGTCTTGTTGTCCTTCTATCCCTGTGGGTGAAGATCTTTCTCCTATCTACTGTCGTTCTCTTCCTATCCACCTTCATGTCCAACTTCTTCTTGGTATTCCTGGTGAGCGTGGTCGTTCTGATAGCGGGGTCCTCGGTCGAGAACCTTTACCACTTCGTTAGCATCGAGAAGGAGAGGATATCTGCGATCGTAAGGTACACGGTTACCTTTCTCTTTTACGTCCTTCCCAGCTTCTCCTCACCGGGACCTGACGTTGTCCTCGGACTCCAAAAGGTTGAAGCGAGACACGTATCTCTCGACCTCCTAAAGGCGGTCGCCTACTCGGGCTTCCTCACGGTGACGGGGGTCCTCATATTCAGAAAGAGGGAGCTGGCGTGAGGTCCTGGTTGCTTATAAGCTTAGCGGTTCTGTTCTTCGGTGTCTCACTTCTCCTCTCCTTCCTGATCTCGAAGGAGGTTAAGAAGGGTGTAACGGAGAGGTACGTCCTTCCCACGAGGATGTACCTTATGTTCGTCCCGAGAGACTTGGTCTGGGGCGTGTCGGACCTTGGGTTTGTGAACACCTTAGCCTTCATAGGCTACTCGGTGGAGAGGGGGGCGATCGACAAAGAAACAGCCCTCAGGATATACGACGCCCTCTACGCGGTTACCCTTTACAACCCGAGATACTTCGATCCCTACTACGTGGGAAACGCCTTCCTCACCTGGGAAACGGGTCTCTACAGGGAGGCGATAGACCTCCTCAAGAGAGGTATGAGATACGTCGACGACTGGAGGATACCCTTCTACATAGGTTTTAACTACTTCTACTTCCTCGGGGAGAACGCAAAAGGTGCGGAGTACCTTTCCTTAGCCGCTAAGCACCCCCAGGCGAGGGAGTACAACCTGATCCCGCTCCTCGCCTCGAGGTTATACTACGAAGAAGGGAAGATCGAAGTTGCCCTCGCACTCTTAAAAGAACAGCTTAAAGTGATGAAGAACGAAAGCATGAAGGGAGCCATAAGGGTGAGGATAGTAACCCTCGAGAGGGCGAAGAGGATATACGAAGCTATGAGGGTCTTCGAGAGAAGGTTCGGGAGAAGGCCGGGGAGCTTGGAGGAACTCGTGAGGGCTGGACTCGTTCCTAAGGACATAAGGGACGGAGCGGGTGGGAGGTTCTACATAACGTCCGACGGGAAGGTGAGGAGCGAGAGGGTCCTCTTCCCCATAAGGAAGAAGGCTCTTGAGAAGAAATGAAGCACTACATAGTCCTCGAAAGCTCGACCTTCTCCATAGACCCTCCCTCTGGAGAGGTGGTCTACAAGACCCCCTCCGGAAGACCGAAAAGGGAAGACCTCGTCAAAGGTGAGGAGGTGGACCCGAGGGTCCCCTACAGGCTTCTCAACCCCATCCAGACGATCTTTTTCAGGAAATACAGAAGGGGAAACGCTTTGGTGACAGCCCCCACCTCCGCGGGGAAGAGCCTGACAGCCTTTATGTTCATGAAGGACAGAGAAGGCAGGAAGGTCTACACAGCCCCCACCAAGTCCCTCGT
>WFOY01000154.1 GCA_015487835.1 Aquificaceae bacterium | reverse complement strand
CTCCTCTAAGAGGTCTATGGGAAAACCGTAGGTGTCGTAGGCCTTGAAAACCTCCTCACCCCTTAGGTAGTCCCTACCCTCCTCCTTAGCCCTAAGGACCATCTCCTCCACAGCGGACATGCCCTCCCTGAGGGTCCTTATGAACCTCTCCTCCTCACCCCTTACCACACCTTTTACGAACTCCCTGCCAAGGTCCAACTCTGGGTAAGGCCCCTTCATTATGTCCACAACCAGGTCAACACCCTTGAAGAGGAAGGGATCCTGGACGCCAAGCCTGTAGCCGAACCTGAGGGCCCTCCTGAGGATCCTCCTTATCACATAACCCCTCCCCTCGTTGGAGGGCAGGACCCCGTCCGATATGGCGAAGGTAAGAGCCCTGAGGTGGTCCGCAACCACCCTGAGGGCAACGTCGGTCTCGAAATCCTCCCCGTAACGCTTACCTGATACCTCCTCCCCGAACTCTATCAGAGGCCTTATTATGTCTATCTCAAAGTTGGTTCTGGTCCCCTGAAGTACGCTCGCTATCCTCTCAAGACCCATGCCCGTGTCTATGTTGGGGCTGGGGAGGGGCCTTAGGTTGCCATTCTCGTCCCTCTCGAACTGCATGAACACCAGGTTCCAGATCTCCAGATACCTCTCGTCCCCCTCGTACTCCTCCCCTCTGTCCACGTATATCTCCGAGGAGGGGCCGCAGGGCCCCGTCTCACCCATCTGCCAGAAGTTGTCCTCCTCCCCAAGACGCCAGATCCTATCTTCGGGTATCCCGATCTTGTCGGCCCATATACGGTAGGCCTCCTCATCCTTCTCATACACGGAGACGTATATCCTCTCCTTGGGGATCTTCAGGACCTCGGTCACGAACTCCCACCCAAATCTTATAGCCTCCTCCTTGAAGTAGTCCCCGAAGGAGAAGTTGCCGAGCATCTCGAAGAAGGTGTGGTGTCTTGAGGTGTATCCCACCTGCTCGAGGTCGTTGTGCTTCCCCGAAACCCTCAGACACTTCTGGCAGGAGACAGCCCGCCTGTACGGTCTCTTCTCAACACCCAGGAACACGTTCTTGAAGGGGACCATGCCAGCGTTCACGAACAGCAGGGTGGGATCGCTCTCAGGGACGAGGGGAGCGCTCTTTACCCTCGTGTGACCCTTCTTCTCAAAGAAGCTCAAAAACAGTTCCCTGATCTCGTGGGCGGACAAACTCATCGCAAATAAATTATATCTTTGAAGGGTTTGGCGGTCAGGATGGGCGTCATGAATGTGGAAGGTATCCAGGAGTCGCTCAGGGTGGCTATAGAGATCCAGAGGCTGAGGATGAGGGACCAGGAGGTTAGGATGCACGAGATCGCCCACAAGTCGGTGGCTGGAGACCTGGCAGGACCGGTCAGGTACACCTACACAAGGGGGCCGGACGGTAGGATGTACGTAACCGGTGGTGAGGTTCCCTTGCGTCTGAAGGAGGGGAGAACTCCAGAGGAGACGATCGAAATAGCCGAGAGGATCGTTAGGGCAGCTCTGGCTCCGGCGAGACCCTCCTCTCAGGATATAGCCGTAGCTGCCAGGGCTACTGTGATGAAGATGAAGGCTTTAGCAGAACTCATGAGAGAGAAGGATAGAGGAGATAATCTGGATATAAGGGTTTAGTTTATACTTTTTTACTGCTATGCTGGATCTTCTCACCGAAAAGTTCAGCACGGCCCTGTCCAGGCTAAGGAAGGCCCGCAAGCTAACAGACAAGGTTATCAACGACACACTTAGGGAGATAAGGCTCGCCCTCCTCGAGGCGGACGTTGACTACGAGGTGACCAAGAGGTTCCTAAAGAGGGTAAGGGAGAGGGCACTCGCCAACAAAGGTGCCGGGAACCTGTCCCCCTCTGACTATGTGATCACCGTGGTTTACGAGGAGCTTGTGAACATACTGGGTGGTGAGAGGGAGGACTTAAGGAGAGGAACCGTCCTGTTTGTGGGCCTCCAAGGAACCGGGAAGACCACCTCGATAGGTAAGCTCGCCTTTTTACTTAAGAAAAAGGGCCACAAGGTTGCCGTAAGCTCCACGGACGTCAGAAGACCTGCGGCCATGACCCAGCTCGAGAGGTTGGCTGAGAAGGTGGGGGTGCCTTACTACTCCTTCGGCCAGGAGGGGTACCCTGTACGCATAGCGGAGAGGTCCAAGGCGAGGGCCGAGGAGGAGGGTATAGACTACCTTCTCCTTGACACCGCTGGAAGGATCCACATAGACCAGGACCTTATGGATGAGATCAGGGATATAAAGGAAGCGGTAAGACCCTCCGAGGTTATCTACGTGGCGGACGCTATGCAGGGCCAGATGGCTCTTGAGGCGGCAAGGACTTTCCACGAAGCCCTGGGCCTCACAGGTGTGCTTATAACAAAGATGGACGG
>WFOY01000153.1 GCA_015487835.1 Aquificaceae bacterium | reverse complement strand
GACTCCGCTGTGTCCACAGCCTTCATGAGAGCCTTCGCCTTGTTTACGGTCTCCTCCCACTCCCTCTTAGGGACTGAGTCTGCGACTATCCCAGCACCAGCCTGAACGAAGACCTCCCTGTCTCTAAGGACAGCTGTCCTTATCGCTATTGCCATGTCCATGTTCCTCTGGAAGGATATGTAGCCCACGCTCCCAGCGTATATGCCCCTCCTCTCCTTCTCGAGTTCCTCTATTATCTGCATGGCCCTTACCTTCGGAGCGCCCGAGACGGTCCCAGCTGGGAAGGTAGCCCTCAGGACCTCGAGGGGTGAGACACCCTCTTTTAGGGTTCCCGAAACGTCGCTCACCATGTGCATCACGTGGGAGTATCTCTCGATCCTCATGAACTCATCCACCTTCACACTCCCGCTCTCGGAGACCCTCCCCAAGTCGTTTCTCGCAAGGTCAACGAGCATGAGGTGTTCAGCCCTCTCCTTCTCGTCGGAGAGGAGATCTTCCTCGAGCCTCCTGTCCTCCTCCTCCGTCCTTCCCCTCGGTCTCGTCCCCGCTATGGGTCTCGTTTCGACCCTTTTTCCCTCCACCCTCACGAGGACCTCGGGAGAGGACCCTATCACCTGAAGGTCCCGAAAGTCGAGGTAGTACATGTAGGGAGATGGGTTCAGGTATCTGAGGACCCTGTATATGTTCTTAGGATCCCCCGAGAACTTCCTCCTGAACCTCTGGGATAGGACCACCTGTATGACATCACCCTGGGCTATGTATTCTTTTGCCTTGAGGACCACGGATTCGAACTCCTCTTTTGAGAAGTTGGACTCCCACAAGGAGAGGTCCGGATCCACTTCTTTGGGGCTGAGGTGCTTGGCTTTACCCTCTACCAGTCTCTCTACAGTCCTTTCCATATCCTCCTCTATCCTCCTCAGCTCCTCCTCCACGCCCCTTTCAGCGATCAGGGGAAAGACTATCTTTATCTTCCCTGTGAGGTTGTCGTGGATCACCACCCTGTCGGTGAGGATGAGGTAAACGTCGTAGGTGGAAACGGGGTCCGGGTTCTCGTCGGCGACAGGCTCGTAGAACTTCACAACATCGTAGGCGAAGTATCCTACGAGACCTCCCCAGAACCTCGGGAGGTTCTCATCCTCGAAAGGTCTGAAGTTATCGACTAACCTTTTCACCTCACCGAGGGGATCCCTGCTCCTGAAGAACCTGACCCTACCCCTGTCGTATATCTCACCGAACTCCCCCCTCGTCCTTACGTAGAAAGAGGAACCCGTTATCACGAAGGAGAACCTGCCCCACTTCTCTCCCCCCTCGGCACTCTCTAAGAGGACGTTGAACCTGTCCCTCTCTTCGATCTTGAGAAACAGTGAAAGGGGCGTCTCCACATCGGCGAGTATCTCCGTGTATACAGGTATGACGTTGAACTCTTTTGAGATCTTCAGGATCTCCTTCCTCGAAAGGTTCAGATCCATAGGTTTCTATCATAACCCATCGTGGTATAATATGCAGTCCCCTCCGGAGGTTGCTGGTATGGAGATCTGGGTAAAGATAGGGAGGACAAAGAAGAAGTACCAGGGATCCTTAAGGTCTGTCATGGAGAGCATAGTGAAGGACGGAAAGGGAAAGAAAACTGTCCAGCTCCTCTCCTTCCACGCAGGTCAGAAGGAGAGAAGGAGACTCAAGAGAGAACTCAGAGCAAACGACAAGGACCTTCTCAAGACCGCGATCTCCATAGCGAGATGGTTCTACGAGATAGACAGGAGGAAGATAAGGAGGAGGATAAAGGAACTTAAGAAGAGGGCAAGATACGTATCCAAGGGCGAGGTCTTCTACAGACCCAAGATAATGGAGCAGGTAAGAGATCTCGAAAAGCAACTCGAAGGGATAAACAAAAAGCTGGAGGAGCTGAAGGTTTGAGGTCCTACACCAAATACCTAACCTTCAACACCAAAGAGAGAAGGGACCTCATTAGGATAACGGACACCGTAAAGGAGGCTGTGAAGGAGTCTGGGATAAGGGAAGGTCTCTGTTTAGTTTCTTCGATGCACCTCACATCAGCGGTGATCGTTCAGGACGACGAGGAGGGTCTCCACGAGGACATATGGGAGTGGCTCGAAAGACTCGCCCCCTTCAGGAGGGA
>WFOY01000152.1 GCA_015487835.1 Aquificaceae bacterium | reverse complement strand
GTATCTACGAGGACACAGGGAGCTTCACCTACGAGGGAACCACCCCAAGAGACCTCAAGGCAGCCTCCTGGTTGCTTTCAAAGGGTGCCAGCCTGAGGACCCTAAGAAGGTATATGTCTGAGGGCTTCACCAGAGACCAGATAGAGGCTGTCAGGGACATAATATCCTCCGTAGAGAAGATCTACCTGGACGCTGTCCTCCTGACGCCTAAGTACCTGTCGAGGAGGGCGAGTCAGGTGTTTAAGGACTTCAAACACCTGTTCAGGCTTACGGACAGGATGCCGGAGGATCTGATCCTCGTACTCGTGGATACCAGACACGTTCCGGAGTGCGTTGACCTGAAGAGGGTAAAAGGGTTCATAGTTTACGACCACCATCCTTCCGGCGAGGTGGAAAACTTCAAGGGAAAGGTGGACAGGGTGGGGGCTACAACGACCCTGGTCGTGGAGGACCTAATCGAAAGGAACGTTGATATATCCCCTGAGGAGGCCACCCTCCTGATCATGGGTATCTACGAAGACACAGGGAACCTCACCTACGAGGGAACCACACCAAGAGACCTAAAGGCGGCCTCCTGGTTGCTTTCAAAGGGTGCCAGCCTGAGGACCCTAAGAAGGTATATGTCTGAGGGCTTCACCAGAGACCAGATAGAGGCTGTCAGGGACATAATATCCTCCGTAGAGAAGATCTACTTGGGAGGCAAGGAGATCGCCATAGCGACAGCCGTCTTAGAGAGATATGACCCCGACATAAGCTCCCTCCTTTACGACATAAAGGACCTGAAGGAGGCGGACGCCTTCTTCGTCATCTTAGAGGCCGAGGGGAAGACCTACGTCTTCGGGAGATCCCAGGACCCGGAGATCGACGCAGGAAAGGTCCTCTCCCACTTCGGCGGTGGTGGTCACAGGGAGGCTGGGGCCCTGAAGCTGGAGAACGTTCCAGCCCAGAGGATAAAGAGCCTGATCGTGAACTTCCTGAAGTCCGAGGGCCCTGTCCGTATCAAGGTAGGGGACGTAATGACATCCCCACCTTTCCTTCTTAAAGCTAAGATGCAGGTGAAGGACGCCCTTTCCGAACTCACAGACAGAGGTTTTGCCAGCGCCCCTGTGGTCGATGAGGAGGGAAAACTCGTAGGCATAGTTTCCAAGAAGACCCTGCTGAAGATAGTCAGGATCTTCCCCCATGAACCTGTGGAGTCCTTCCTCGTCAAGGACTTCCACACACTAAGGCCTGAGGACCCCGTGTGGGAAGCTGAGGACATACTCACCAAGTTCGGCCAGACCTTAATACCTGTGGTGGAAGGGGAAAAGGTCGTCGGTGTAGTTACCAGGATAGACATACTGAGGAAACTCCGGGAGGACCTTGAGGATCTTAAAGCCTTCAAGAAGAAGGTCAGGATACCGGAACCCATAGAGAAGATCGCCAGGGAGGTCGGGGAGATATCTAAGGATCTGGGGTACAGGGCCTACATAGTGGGTGGTGTTGTTAGGGACCTGATCCTGGAGAGGGAGGTATGGGACTTGGACTT
This sequence comes from Aquificaceae bacterium, assembly GCA_015487835.1. GTDB lineage: Bacteria > Aquificota > Aquificia > Aquificales > Aquificaceae > Hydrogenivirga. Next base: position 1,686 of record WFOY01000152.1, on the reverse strand, counting down.
CGTCGTCGAAGGGGACGCTATGGAGGTGGCCACCAAGGTCGGTGAGAGGCACGGCGTCCAGGCCCACACCTTCCCCGAGTTCGGGACCGCCCACATGAAGATAGGCGACCTTAAGGTTGAGTTCTCGACCGCTCGGAGGGAGACCTACCCGAGCCCAGGATCCTACCCTAAGGTCGAGAGGGCATCTTTAAAGGAGGACCTGATAAGAAGAGACTTCACGATAAACGCTATGGCGATCTCGGTGAACCCCGATGACTTCGGGACCCTCATAGACTTCTTCGGAGGTCTGAGGGACCTTAAGGAGGGCGTGATACGTGTGATCCACCCCGTGAGCTTCATAGAGGACCCTGTAAGGATCCTGAGAGCCCTCAGGTTCGCCGGGAGGTTCGGCTTCAGACTATCTAAGAGCACCGAGAAGCTCCTGAAGCAGGCGGTCGATCTCGGACTTCTGAAGGACGCCCCAAGGGGAAGGGTTCTCAGTGAGATAAGGACAGCCCTTAAGGAGGACAGGATCACCGAGATCCTGAAACTCTACAGGAAGTTTAAAGTTCTTGAGAACGTGATAGAGGGCTTCAGGTGGACGAACAGACTCGAGGACATGGTCCTCAAAACCAGCAGGGTTGTACACTGGCACTCTCTCCAGTTTCCGTCCGAGACCATAGACTACGGATGGATCTTCTTAATGATACTACTGAGCGGCTTGAAGGAGGAGACGGCACTCAGATTTTTGGAGGAGGTCTCCGCTCCTTCCTGGGTAAGGGAGAACATGATCAAGGTCTTCAGGGATCTTAAGAATATAAAAAGGGATCTCAAGAGATCCTCTAGGAACTCGGAGGTTTACAGGACCCTTAAGGGCCTTCATTTATCCCTGCTCCTCATACTCATGACCAGCGATGACCTTAAGGATAAAGTCAGAACCTACCTGGAGAAGCTAAGATACGTCAAGGTCCCCCATGACAGGGTGGAGGCCCTTAAGGCAAAGGGGATCTCGGGAAGAGAACTCGGAGAGGAGATAGAGAAGATCCGGGCCCAGATAATGGACACTCTGTTATAATGAACAGTCATGAAACTCGCCTTTCTGAAAGTGGGAGATCTCAAAGGATCCCTGGTCCACATAAGGGCACTCCTCGACTACCTGAAAGAAAGAGGCGTTGAGGTGTTCGAGCTGGAACTAAAACCTGACAACGTTCAGGACACTGTAAACCAGATAATGGAGATAAGGCCCGCCTTCACCTTAGATCTCAACGGCACGGGCATAATCGTGGGGGACCAGGACGGGAAGAAGATGCCCCTCTACGACATACTGGGGTTCGTTCACATCTCCTACTTTACGGAGGACCCGCTCCTCCACTTCCCCGCCATAGTGGGCCTCCAGCACAGAAACTTCATAGGCATAGTGGGGGACATAAGGTATGCAGCGAGCCTGAGGCTCTTGGGAATAGAGAACATGAGCTACGTAACCCCCTTTTTGGACCTCTCGGCCCTGCCGGAACCAGAACCTGAGAAGGAGATAGACGTAGCCTTCTTAGGGCCGGTCGTCGATCCCCAGATAGTTATAAACTCCGTCCGTCAAAATCTTCCCGAAAACATATTCCCCGTGTTCATAGAGACGGGGGAGTTCATGTTCAGGAACCCTGAGGTGGCGGTTGTGGACGCCTTCCAATACGTTCTAAACCTGTTCAACCC
>WFOY01000151.1 GCA_015487835.1 Aquificaceae bacterium | reverse complement strand
TTCCGGAGGCGGAGGCGTACATGGGCAGAACCCTACCGAACCTGGAGAGTATGCCCACCTCCCTCTCCACCTCTTGCTTCTCTATGTAGAGCACCTCGTAGCCTATCCTGGTGGTAAGGTAGGAGTTCTCCTTGAGCCTGTCCGTAACCTTCCTGAGGATGGGCCTCGCCAGGTTCCTCACGTCGAGGTGCTCAAAGTATGACCTCCCCAGCTCAAAGCACTTCACGCCCAGCATGTACTTGCCCGACTCCTCGTGGTAGGCGATCCACTCCCTGTCCACGAAGACCTCTAAGATCCTTTCGATCCTCTCCGGTTTTAACCCCGTCTCCCTCTGGAGGTCCTCGACGCTCCTTGGCTCCTCCTCTATCAGGAAGAGGATGCGTAGGGCGTGATCAACGTTCTGTATCAGGTAAAAGCTCTTGTCCCTGTGCATACTTTAAACTCCTATTATACAATTAGTAGTTCGGATGGAAAGGAAACTGGTCATCTTAGGCGCCCAGTGGGGCGATGAGGGAAAGGGCAAGATAGTGGACCTGCTCTCAGAGAACTACGACATGGTTATAAGGTACCAGGGGGGGAGCAACGCAGGGCACACCGTAATATACAGGGACAGGAAGGTGATCCTCCACCTGCTACCAACGGGCATACTCCACCCTCACGTGACTGGGGTGATAACCCAGGGCATGGTAGTTGACTTAGAGGTCCTGGACCAGGAGCTGAACCTGCTGAAGGACCTCGGCATAGATTACGAGGGCAGGGTGTTCATAAGCGACAGGGCCCACCTGGTGATGCCCTATCACAAGGTTCTGGACAGGCTCTTCGAGAGGAGGGGAGGGATAGGAACCACGCTGAGGGGGATAGGGCCCGCTTACATGTTCAAGTTCGGGAGAAAGGGCATCCGGATGTCGGACCTGGAGGATAAGAACAGGCTCAGGGATCTTCTGGAGGAGAACTTCGCCTTCGTCAGGGACCTGTCGGAGAAGGTATTTGGGGAGAGGCTTGAGGTCAGCGTGGAGGACACCCTCGAAAAGGTCCTTAGGATATATGAGCGCTGCAGGGATATGGTGACGGACGTTTCCAGGATGATCTGGGAGACGGACAGGTCCATGATCTTCGAGGGTGCTCAGGGGACGATGCTCGACGTAGATATGGGCACCTATCCTTTCGTGACCTCCTCAAACTCCTCGGCCCTCGGGCTCGCCAACGGGACAGGTCTGTCCCCCAAGTTCTTCTCGGACGCATACTTCCTGGGTGTGGCGAAGGCTTACACCACCAGGGTCGGAGGAGGCCCCTTCCCTACAGAGCTTAAAGGTTCGGAGGGTGACAGGCTGAGGGACCTTGGCGGTGAGTACGGTTCCACCACAGGGAGGCCGAGGAGGTGCGGATGGATCGACCTCGTTGTCCTGAGACACGCGGTCAGGGTGAACCAGATCGACGGGCTTATAATAACGAAGCTAGACGTCCTCGACAGTTTCGAGGAGATAAAGGTCTGTGTAGCTTACGAGTACGAAGGTGAGAGGATAGACTACTTCCCCGCGAGCCTCAGTGTCTTAGAGAGGTGCAAGCCCGTTTACATAACCCTGAAGGGCTGGCTGAAGAACACAAAAGGTATAAGGGATGTGGCGGACCTTCCCCCGCGCGCCAGGGAGTACATAGGTATCATAGAGGAGGTAACCGGGGTTCCCGTAGTCATGCTCTCCACAGGCCCGAGGAGGGAGGAGTACGCATGGCTGAAAGGGATCCAGATACCAGGGGTCAGCTATTCATAAAGAGATCCCGTCACCTGAACTTGGCCTTTGTGCTCGCCCTGACTGCGGTGTTCCTGGCCTCCCTCTTCATGCACGAGGCCTTCTCCATGCCTGTCTCACCCAAGTTGGTGTCCTACGTTTACCTTCTGGAGGTTCTCTCGGGTGCCGCTTCGTACACCACAGCCTTCCTATTGAGGAGAAGGTTTCCCGTAAGCACCGCCGACAAACTTTGGACTTACAAAGCGGTCAGGATCTATTTTTGGAGTTACATAC
>WFOY01000150.1 GCA_015487835.1 Aquificaceae bacterium | reverse complement strand
CTCTGTAAGATAAGGTGACTATAATGGTACTGATAATTAGAAAGAATACAAGTAGTACTATACCAGCCAGAATAAGGTCGGTATTCATTCTCTATACCTCCTACCATACAAATAAGATAAGCCAAGAGCGATCAAAGTGAAAGTTAATCCTATGAACAGAAGGATCCAACTCTCCTCTCTCTTTTGCAGTATGTAGCCTACGAAAGAAGCGATGTAGGAACCGCCTGCTATGGCTTTTGATATGTCTATGGTAGTAAGGAAAGCCCTCTTTAGTCCGTAGTTCATAGTTCAAACAAAAAAGCCCCGCACGAAGCGGGGCCGGGATATCGTGGGTCGGTTGTTAGAAGTTGTAGAAGAGTGCGAGCTTTACATCGGTGTAGGAATCTTTTACGTCGCTGGGTTTAGCAGGGGCGTTGCTGACCTTCACGTTGTTAACACCGAGGGCTATCCTGTTTGTGGGTCCATGGAGGTACATGTTCACAGCGACACCAAAGTTCTTAACCTTCCAGCTGTTCTTCTCCTTTGTCTGGGTATACTTGGCAACCAGTGCAGGCTTACCAAGGATCGTATTTACGTTGAACATAACACCGCCCTGAACGATAAAACCTGTCCTGTCCTTACCGCTTTTACCTCCCCAGTCTTTATGCTTTACATAGCCAGCGGACAGGTTGGGAACCACACCGCCCAGGTTCTGCTCCCAGAGAACGTCCACGCCGTAGGATTTCTGAGTTTTATTACCAGAAGAATGGTAACCTTGGCTTACATAAGCAAGACCCACGGTAAGTACATTCTTCTTACCTGTATAGGTGTCCTTAAGGACGTAGCCTTTTTCAGGCTTGAAGCCTGCCATCGTTGGCGTGAACTGAACCCTTATAGCATAAGCCGGCTTGGGATCGGAAGATCCAGCAGGCTTTCCGAGTGTATCAAACACACCCACATAGTACTTAAACAGTCCTCCCGCTACGTTACCCCAGAAGGTGAGACCTGCGGAACGGGAACCAGACCTGAAAGGTTTGTGTGTTTTATCAACAGGATTTGTAAATGCAGAGGAGAGCTTATAATCATTAGAATCAGTACCAGTATACTTAAATTTACCGTACTCAAAGGGCATCGGGAAGAGGACAGCCCATCCAGAGTTTATACCGGAGTGCCTCTCAAAGGGAACCTTGTAGGAACCGGCTATAACGTTAAATTCATTGGCAAACTTGATGTTCAGGAAGGAGTCTATGATTTCTGCTTTTGAGTCAAATTTACTGAACTCCGTCTGGAAGCCGAAGCTGATCATCTTGTTGAGCTTACCCTTGGCATAGAACCTTGCAAACTTGTGGGCAAAAGTGATATCGCTCTTCTGATTGTTTTTCCTCTTACCGGGGATCTCAGCGTAGATGACACCCCTCACGCCCATCTTGAAGGACTTACCGTTACCGAGGTCAATCTTGACCGCGTGTGCCTCACCTGCGAAAACTGCTGCACCCAGTATGGCTGCCGCTGCTAAGTAGCTCTTCTTCATGACATACCCTCCTCTCAAAAATTTTTCAATAGAGATTATAGGCATATAAGTTCTATTTTGTCAAGTCCTTTTGTATCAAGAACTTGCTTTTGCACACTTTCCAAAGCCCTGTGTAACAATAACTTTATTTTTGCAAATTTGCAACCATCTGAATGAGCACATCTATCCTCTGATTTATCCTGTCTATATCCTTTTTAAGATTACTTACCTCTTCCTTGACCTCCTGCCTGAGTTGATTCATATCCTGTCTGAGCTGACTTACCTCCTCTTTTACCTCCTGTCTCAGCTGACCTATCTCTTCCCTCATCTCCTGTCTGAGCTGTCCTATCTGGATGTCCACCTTCTGGTTCAGCTGGTCTATCTTCTGGTTCAGGTATTTGAAGTCGCTCTCCTGCCTCTCCTCTATCTTCTCAAGCTTCCTGTATATGTCCCTCGTCCTCTCATCTACAATGTCGTATATGACCTCTAATGTTATCTTCTTTACTATCCCCTTCGTCCACTCGCGCATGGTTTAATTATAGGCACCTTACCTTATCTCTTCCACCGACTTCTTCCTTTCGTAAACTCTGGGTATGAGGAGAGCGTAGCCCTTGTGCTGCCAGTAAAGGAGCTCTGTTATGGCGGAGGGAACGAGCTCAACAAAAGGAGGGAAGTCTTCGGGTTTGTAGCCGTATATAAGGCTGGCCGCCATAGAACAGACCTTGAACTTCACCCCGTACATCTCCATGCTCTCTATCCTGTCCCATATGTCCCTGTACTTTTCCCTGTTCTTTTTGACCAGCGTGGTTATCTCCGTCCCGTGGATTATCACCACTATGTCTATATCCTCTCCCGGTATGAAATCGTAGGGTTCTCTTGACAGGACGTATATGATGTTGGAGATCCACTCTAAGGCTGACCTTATCTTCTCGGGCTCGTCAAAGTAGAACTCAACCACAGCTTTGAAAGGAGCCTCGTAAGGTGTTTGGACGAACTTTGCTTTCTCCTCCGCAAAGATAACGGTTGTAAAGACCAGAAAGAAAACCACAACTCCCTTCATGGCTCACCTCCCTGTCTTTAAAGTTATTTACGGATTATACTTTCAGTTATGAGAGGGGACAGGAGAGCTTGGTTTTATGAATATGGCGGTTTGCATCTGGGAAAGAAGGCAGATGCGCAAGCCCGCCCCATGAATGTGCTATACTTTCAATATGAAGACGGTTATAAGGGGTAAGGTCTGGAAGTTCGGGGACAACGTTGACACCGATCAGATAATTCCAGCGAGGTATCTCAATACATCCGACCCCTACGAGCTCGCAAGGCACGTTATGGAGGACTCGGAGCACCCGGATTTTGCCCAGAAGCACCAGGAGGGAGACATCATAGTTGCGGGAAGGAACTTCGGTTCCGGTTCCTCCAGGGAGCACGCCCCAATAGCGATAAAGTTCTCCGGAGTCCCCGTCGTTATAGCCAAGTCCTTCGCGAGGATATTCTTCAGGAATGCCATAAACATAGGTCTTCCTATAGTGGAGGCTCCCGAAGCTGTGGACGAGATAAACCACGGCGACGAGGTGGAGGTGGACTTAGAGAGGGGGACCGTTAAGAACCTCACCACGGGCAAGGAGTACCAGGCCACCAAGTTCCCGGAAGATCTGCAGGCGATCCTCAGGGCAGGGGGTCTCATGGAGTATGCGAAGTCGAGGATCAGAGGTAGTAAGTGAGAGGGACCCCCGATCCGTCCTGAGGGCCTCGGAGGTTATAAGGGCTGGGGGGATCGTTGTAGCCCCCACGGACACCATATACGGTATCCTCGCGGACGCCACCAACTACGGTGCCGTAAAGAGACTGAGGAGTGTAAGGAGGCCCTCGGGGAGACCCTTCCTTCTGATCGTCCCTGACGTCTCCTGGGTTGGGAAGATCGGCCTGAGCTTAGGGAGAGAACACCTGAGATTCCTCTCGGTTCCCGGGGTCACCGTGGTCCTGAGGAGGAGGGTTAGACTCTACCACTGGCTGGGTAGGGAGACGGTAGCGGTCAGGATCCCGAGGAGGGGTTTTGTCCTCAGGCTGGTCAGACACCTTGGAAGGCCCGTCGTTGCGCCGAGTGCGAACCCTGAGGGTAAGCCTCCCGCAAGGACTGTGGAGGAGGCTATGGAGTACTTCAGGGACGAGGTCTCCCTCTACGTGGACGGGGGGAGGGTTGAAGGCAGACCCTCGGCGGTCGTGAGGCTGGAGGAGGGTGGTTTTGAGATACTGAGGACCGGTGTCTTCAGTCCTGATAGCTTGAAAAGACTTAGACCTCGACCACCTTTCCCGGGTTGAAGAGGTTTTTGGGGTCGAAGAGGAGCTTTATCCCCTTCAGGAGTTCGTAGCCCTCCTCGCCGAACTGCCACTTTAAGAACTTCTTTTTGGTGAGCCCTACGCCGTGCTCACCCGTTATGGAACCCTGATACCTTAGGGCGAGTTCGAAGACCTCATCCACAGCCCTCTCGGCCCTCTCCTCCTCCTCCCTGTTCCTCTTGTCGTAGAGTAAGTTCACGTGGAGGTTCCCGTCCCCTATGTGCCCGAAGACCGCCATCAGGAGGTCGTACTTCTTAGCTATCTCCCTCAGCTCGGGGAGAGCCTCCGAGAGGTAGGTTCTGGGGAAGACTATGTCCTCGTTTATCTTTCCCGATCTCAGGTTTCCGAGGGCGGGGCCAAGGTTCTTCCTCGCGGTCCAGATCCTCTCGGCCTCCGCCTCGTTCTCAGACACATCCACCTTCACGTTCATACCCTCAAGGAGGTCCTTCACCTGTCCGATCTGTTCCCTCACGGAGGTCTCCGTCCCGTCCACCTCTATGAGGAGGAGGGCCTCCGCTTCCCTCGGTAGCCCCACGGGCTTGTAGTCCTCGACGGCCCTTATGGCCTCCCTGTCCATGAACTCTAAGGCTGAAGGGAAGACCCCAGAGGTCATTATCTTTGTTACGGCCTCCCCCACCTTTCTGAGGTCGTCAAAGATCGCAAGGGCGGTAGCCCTCGCCTGGGGTTTTGGGATCAGCTTCAGGATCGCCTCGGTGAGGAGGCCAAGGGTCCCCTCCGATCCCACGAAGAACTTGGTAAGGTCGTAGCCCGCCACGTCCTTCAGGATCGGGTTCCCTGTCTTTAATACATTCCCCTCCTTTATAACAGCAGTGATCCCGAGGACGTACTCGCGGGTGACACCGTACTTGAGGCACCTGGGGCCTCCCGCGTTCTCAGCTATGTTCCCACCTATGGTGGAGTACTTGTAGGAGGAGGGGTCGGGAGGGTAGAAGAGTCCCAGCTTCTCCACGTAGTTCTGAAACTCGTAGGTAATAACTCCAGGCTCGACAACAGCGGTGGCGTTGTCCACGTCCACCTCGAACCTGGTCATCCTCTCGAAGGATATGACAACGCCCTTCTCTTCAGTCGGGACAGCACCCCCCGTGAGACCTGACCCCGCACCTCTTGGGAACATGGGGACGTTCTCCTCGTAGCAGATCTCGACTATCCTCCTCACATCCTCTTTGGTCTCAGGGAATATCACGGCCCTCGGGACGCTCCTCTCCACGGGGATGGGTGTGGCGTCGTAAGAGTAGAGCTTCCTCTCGACCAGGGAGGTCTTCACCTTGTCCTTTCCAAGGGCCTTCCTCAGCCTCTCGATAGGGTCACGTTTGAGTATGCCCAGCATGGGAATAATATAAGATATACCCTATGAAAAAGTGGGTATTCCTGCTCATAGTTCTGATTATAATTGCTTCTGTCATGATCTCCAGCCTAGTGGCCCGAGTTCCCGTTGGTGACAGGGTGGCTGTCCTCAGGATCTCGGGCGTGATCGTAAACCCTCTTCCGGTAGTAAGGAAGATAGAGAGGCTAAAGAGGGACAGGAGCGTCAAGGCCCTCGTCGTAAGGGTGGACAGCCCCGGAGGGTCTGTCGGGGCCTCCCAGGAGATATACAGAGCGATAGAGAGGTTCAGGTCGGAGGGAAAGCCCGTAGTTGTATCCATGGGTAACGTGGCCGCCTCCGGTGCTTACTACCTTTCCGTTCCCGCGGACTACATATTCGCCAACCCTGGGACCATAACGGGTAGCATAGGTGTGGTTGTCCAGCACGTGACCTACAAGGACCTCTTGGAGAAGGTGGGTATAAAGGCAACGGTGATAAAGACCGGCAAGTTCAAGGACACCTTAAACCCCTTCAGGGACCTCACCCCCGAGGAGAAGAAGTATCTGAAGGAGACCAT
>WFOY01000149.1 GCA_015487835.1 Aquificaceae bacterium | reverse complement strand
TCGGTGTTCTTCGGACAGCCCTTCAGAGGACCGCAGGACCTCCAGATCCCCATAGCCGAACCGGTCCAGATTGACGAGGAACACAAGGGATACGCAGCCCCCGGAACCTTCGTTCTCGTGCTCCTGTTCATAGTGGCCTTCGTAATATTCGTCGCCCTTAACTACGGATGGCTCTCAGCTATGTGGGAGGTGAAATAGCCCATGGCTCCCCTCCTTGTCCCCTTCCTTCTTTCTTTCCTTTTTTACCCTTTCGCACAGGACATAGTCCCTAAAGCGGAAGATGTGATAGGGAGGAGGATACCCGACGTTGAGCTGACCTTGGAGGACGGCAGAACCTTCAGGTTAAGTCAGGTTGCCAAGGACAGGGCTGTCCTTCTCTCGTTCATATACACCAGGTGCACATTAGCCTGTCCCATGATAGTGAAGGGAATAAAGAAAGCCGTGGCAGATCTCAGGGGAAGGGACTACAGGGTGTTGATCGTTGACTTCGACGAGAGGGACGGTGTGAACGACCTTGTACGGTTCAGAACCAAGGAGGGCCTGGACGAGAGCTGGGTGGTCGCCCTCGCTAAGGGCCAAGATCTGAGTAAGCTTACCAGGTCCTTGGACTTTAAGTTCTTCTACGACGAGAAGACCGATATGTTCGCCCACCCGAACGTCCTAGTGGTTCTCAGCCCAGAACTCAAAGTGGTAGCCTACTTCCTGGGGGTGTCCTACGACGGATCAAAACTTGCCAAGGCGGTTGACAAGGCCTATACAGGAGGCACCCTTTTGGATCCCATAAAGGGTCTGCTTCTGAAATGCTTCAGGTACGACCCGATCACCGGAACCTACACGATCGACTGGTCCTTCGTCGCGATGATCGTGGGCGGACTCATACCCATAGCCGGCATGTTCTACTACATCGTCCTGAGGGACCTGATCTCCTCACTGAGGAGGGCTGTGCAGTGAGGTGCATAATGTTAGTAAATATTTATGATTTTAGGCTCAATAAATCATCAAATTCGGAGGTGGACGGTCATGAGGGTCCTGAAGCTGGGCTTTCTGGCAGGTGCTCTGTATCTGGGGGTGTCGGCCACAGCCTTAACGGCTGAAGTGCCGAAGCTGACCCCAGAGGAGATGAAGAGAGCTTCGAAGATCTACTTCGACAGGTGTGCCGGATGTCACGGAATGCTTAGGAAAGGTGCTACCGGACCTCCCCTCACACCAGACATAACAAGACAGAGAGGTCTAAAGTACCTCGAAACGATCATCACCAACGGGACCCCCGGAGGTATGCCCGACTGGGGCAGACAGGGGATCCTCTCCAAGGAGGAGATCAGGCTCCTGGCTAAGTTCCTGATGCACGAACCTCCCGAGCCCCCTTTAATGTCCCTCAGCGACATGATGAAGTGGTGGAAGGTGATAGTCCCCCCTGAGGCGAGACCTAAGAAACCCCAGCACAACCTCAACTGGAAGAACTTCATGGGTGTGATCCTGAGGGACGTGGGTAAGGTTGCCATAATAGACGGTGACACGAAGAAGCTCGTGAGCATAGTGGACACAGGATTTGCCGTTCACATATTCAGATCCTCCGGGACGGGCAGGTACTTCCTCACCATAGGGAGGGACGGAAAGGCTACCCTCATAGATCTTTGGCTCAAGAAACCCGACAAGGTGGCGGAGGTGAAGGTCTGTTACGACGCGAGGTCCATAGACACCAGCAAGTACAAGGGACCAAAAGGGGACTTCATGGACAAGCTGGTTATCGTCGGGTGTTACTGGCCACCGAGCTTCGTGATCCTCGACGGTCAGACCCTCGAGCCTCTGAAGATAGTGAACACGAGCGGTTACACCTGGGACACGAACGAATACGTGAGGGAGTCGAGGGTAGCGTCCATAGTGGCCTCCCACTTCGATCCTGAGTGGGTGGTATCCAACAAGGAGGTGGGCAAGGTCCTCCTCGTTAACTATGAGGACGTATCGAACCTCAAGATCCACCACATCGACGCGGAGAGGTACCTCCACGACGGCGGATGGGACATGTCAAAAAGGTACTTCCTGGTGGCCGCCAACATGAGGAACAAGATAATCGTCATAGACACCAAGGAGAAGAGGTTCGTAGCCGAGATAGAGACAGGTGTCAAGCCCCACCCCGGAAGGGGTGCCAACTTCGTCCATCCCAAGTACGGACCCGTCTGGTGCACCGGACACTTAGGGTCCAACAACGTAGCCTGCATAGGGACCGATCCCAAGTACCACTCCAGGTACGCCTGGAAGCTTGTAGCCAACGTGGAACTCCCGGGACCAGGGGGGGGAACCCTCTTCATAAAGACCCATCCCAAGTCCCCCCACATCTGGGTTGACAGGACCCTCAGTGCAGACCCGAAGCTCCAAAGACAGCTCTACGTTATAGACAAGAGATCTCTCAAGGTCATAAAGACGATCAACGTGATAGATGAGCTCAAGAAGCTCGGTTACAGAGGAATAGACGGGCGTGTGGTCCACCCTGAGTTCGACATGTACGGTAATGAGGTCTGGGTGTCCGTATGGGGTAGGAAAGACAAACCCTCAGCCATAGTGGTCTTCGATGACAGGACTATGAAGATAAAGAAGGTCATAACCAGTGACTGGGTGAGGACACCTACGGGCATCTTCAACGTCTACACAACCACCAACGACATTTACTGAGGAGGGTGATATGGCCCCTCTCATCTCACCACTATCCCTCGCCCCCTCCCTTTCCCTTCTTCTTTTTTCCGTTTCGTTAGCCCTCGACGGTAAAGCCCTTTACGAAAGGTACTGTGCCTC
>WFOY01000148.1 GCA_015487835.1 Aquificaceae bacterium | reverse complement strand
GGACGTTTCTGTAGTTCTTCCTCTTACTGATAAGTATGTCCCTAACCTGGTCGTAGTCCCTGTGCCTGAATATGATCCTCTCGGCCTTCGACAGCCTGCAACCGTCTATGAGGGAGGCGTGGTTAAGTTCGTCGCTGAGGATCAGGTCACCCTCACCGGCGAGGACGGGGATTGATCCCACGTTGGCGAGGTAGCCGGAGCCGAAGACCACGCACCTGGGCGCCCCTTTGAACTCGGCCAGCTTGTCTTCCAAATCCCTGTGGTGTTTTGTATACCCCGAGACCAGCTGGGAGGATCCTGACCCGAGCCCGTAATCCTTAAGAGCTCTGATCGTAGCCTCCACCACCTCGGGGTGGTCTCTGAGACCAAGGTAGTCGTTGGAACAGAAGTCGATGAGGCCCTCCCGGAGCGTTCTTTTTCTATACAGGCCCTCCCTCCTGAGCTGACTCAGGGCATCCTCCACCCAGTCCATAACTTATTAATTATGTTCGGCAGGAACTACAAAGGCGTGTTCAGCAGAATGGGAGAGGGTCTCTTAGAGAAGCTGGTGGAGGAACTTAAGGAGGAACTGAAGCGAAAACCTGACGATCCTGAGATCCTATACAAGCTGGGTATAGGTTACGTCAGGCTGGGGAAGATAGACTCAGCCCGCGAGGTCTACAAGAAGCTGAAAGATATAGACCCCGATAGGGCCAAGGATCTCCTGGACAACATATACGATATCTGAAGGTGTTATAATAGAAAATTGCAGCTTTCATAGGAGGTCTCGGATGCCGCTCTCCAAGGATAAGAAGTGGGAACTGATACGCAGCTTTCAGAGGCACGAACAGGACACAGGGTCGCCGGAGGTCCAGATAGCTATCCTGACCGAGAGGATAAACAAGCTCACCGAGCACCTGAAGAAGCACAAGAAGGACGTCCACTCGAGAAGGGGGCTCATAGCCATGGTCAACAAGAGGAGGAGGCTTCTCGAGTACCTGAGGGAAACCGATTACGCCAGGTACGTGGACATATCGAAAAAGCTGGGACTTCAGGTAAGGTGATATGGAAGAGGGAGCAAGGATAGGGAACTGTCCAGAGCCTGTCATAATAGAGGCTGGAGGATACGCAGGTCAGGCGGACGGTGCTGTGGTTGTGAGGCAAGGGGGGACCGCTGTCCTGGTTACCGCTGTTATGTCGGACGATCCGAACACGGATATAGACTTCACTCCCCTCACCGTGGATTACAGGGAGAGGCCCTCCGCCTACGGTAAGATCCCAGGAGGCTTCATAAAGAGGGAGGGGAAGCCCACGGAGAGGGAGATACTGGTCTCCAGGCTGGTGGACAGACCGATCAGACCTCTCTTCCCCGAGGGTTTTTTCCACGACGTTGTTGTTACAGCTCTCACCCTCTCTGCGGACGACAGGTACGACCCTGACGTCCTCGCCATAACCGGGGCCTCAGCAGCCCTCCACATATCCAGGATCCCCTGGGAGGGACCCATAGCGGGGGTGAGGGTTTGCAGGATAAACGGTGAGTTTGTGGCGAACCCAACTTACGAGGAGAGGAAGGAGGCGGACCTGGAGATAGTTATGGCGGGGTCCAAGGACGCCATAGTTATGGTGGAGGGAGGTGCGAAGGAGGTTCCGGAGGAGATTATAACCGAGGCCCTCTTCTTCGGGCTCGAAGCCATAAGGGAGGTCATAGAGGCCCAGGAGAAACTCAGGAAGGAGATGGGAGTCCCTAAGGCCGAGTTCGATCCCGTCACCCTCGAGAAGGAGATCCTAAAGAAGCTGGAGGAGGAGTGCTCACCCAAGATAATGGAAGCCTTCTCGATCAAGGACAAGAAGGAGAGGTACAGGACCCTCGACTCCATAGTGGAGGAGTTCATAGAGAGGAACGAGATACCAGAAGATCTCCACTTCAACGTAAAGTACTTCTTCAAGAAGATCGAGAGCAGGCTGATGAGGGAGAAGATCCTGAAGGAGGGGGTGAGGATCGACGGGAGGAGGCCTGAGGAGATAAGGCCGATCGAGATAAAGGTCCACCCCTTCGAGATACCCCACGGGTCCGCCCTGTTCAGGAGGGGTCAAACCCAGGCCTACGTTACGGTTACCCTCGGTGCACCCGACGAGGCCCAGATGATAGAGACCATAGCCGAGGGGGAGGTCTTCAAGAGGTTTATGCTCCACTACAACTTCCCACCCTTCTCTGGAGGGGAGGCGAGACCCTGGGGTCCGCCGAGGAGGAGGGAGATAGGCCACGGTGCCTTGGCAGAGAGGGCCCTTGAACCTGTGATACCCGACGAGGAGGAGTTCCCCTACATAATCAGGATAGTTTCTGACATACTCGAGTCCAACGGTTCCACCTCTATGGCCACCGTCTGCGGAGGTTCCCTCGCCCTCTTCGACGCAGGGGTCCCCGTAAAGGGTGGCAAGCACGTGGCGGGTATAGCCATGGGCCTCATCCTCGAAGGGGACAGGTACGTGATCCTCTCCGACATCCTCGGGGACGAGGACCACCTGGGAGACATGGACTTCAAGGTGGCGGGGACGAGGGACGGGGTAACGAGCATCCAGATGGACATAAAGGTGAAGGGCATCACGAAAGAGATAATGAGGGAAGCCCTCGATCAGGCCAGGGAAGGCAGGATCTACATACTCGAGAGGATGTACGAGGCCATACCGGAGCCCAGGAAGGAGCTTTCCCCTTACGCACCCAGGATAGTGATCCACAGGGTCCCTGAGGAGAAGGCACCCCTGATCATAGGCCCTGGTGGTGCCAACGTGAGAAAGATATACGAGGAGACCGAGGTGAAGGTCTGGGTGGGTGAGGAGGGGAAGGTTTACCTGACGGGATACTCGGACGAGGCCATACAGAAGGCCATACAGATGATAGAGGACCTGGTAAAGGACGTGGAGGTTGGGAAGGTTTACGAGGGTAAGGTGACGAGGGTGGAGCCCTACGGTGCCTTTATAGAGATCTGGCCTGGTAAGATAGGTCTCCTCCACGTCTCCAAGATGGCCCAGCCCGTCAAGCACGCTGGAGAGAAGTACAGTGTGGGCGATGTGGTGAAGGTGAAGGTGCTGGAGATAGACGACCTGGGGAGGCCCAAGTTCACCACCATGGGTATAGACGGCGAGGTGGGCCCTCCCGAGGAGCACAAGGTCCAGGTGGGTAACGTTTACGAGGGAACCGTAACCAGGGTAGAGATATACGGGGCCTTCGTTGAGATCCTGCCGGGAAAGGTAGGTCTCCTCCACGTGGAGAACATGAGGAGGAAGGTAAGGGACGCGAGGACCGCGTTCAGGGTGGGCCAGAAGGTAAAGGTAAAGGTCTTCGATCTGGACGAAAAAGGAAGACCCAAGCTGACCGACAGGCTGGATTAATGGTAAAGGTAAGGGTAAAGAGGCTCCCACACGCTAAGGACCTGCCCCTACCTTCCTACGCCACTCCCATGTCCTCAGGACTGGACCTGAGGGCGGCTGTGACCGAACCCGTAGTCATAAGACCCCTGGAGAGGGTAGCTATACCGACAGGCCTGATCCTTGAGATACCCGAAGGGTACGAGGGTCAGGTGAGACCGAGGAGCGGACTGGCTCTGAAGAAGGGCCTTACGGTCCTGAACGCCCCGGGGACCGTGGACGCCGACTACAGGGGTGAGGTCAAGGTTATCTTGATAAACCTCGGTGCCGAAGAGGTGACCGTAGAAAGGGGGGAGAGGATAGCCCAGCTGGTTATAACACCTGTGGCGAGGGCGGACCTGGAGGAGGCGGAGGATCTGGAACCCACCG
>WFOY01000147.1 GCA_015487835.1 Aquificaceae bacterium | reverse complement strand
GCTCGCCGTCAGCCCAGATGCCAAGCCCTCGGACTTCATAAGGCCCGGTCACGTCTTCCCCCTTAAGTCCAGGCCCGGTGGTGTTCTCGAGAGGGCGGGCCACACGGAGGCCTCCGTGGACCTCGCAAGGCTCGCAGGTCTCTACCCCGCAGGGGTCCTCTGCGAGATCATGAAGGAAGACGGGACCATGGCGAGACTCCCCGATCTCATGAAGTTCGCAAAGGAACACGGACTCAAGATAATAACCATAGCGGACCTGATAAGATACAGGCTCAAGAAGGAGAGGCTCGTCGAGAGGGTCGCCTCCGCCCACCTGCCCACGCCCTGGGGAACCTTCAAAATACATGCTTACAGGCACAAGCTGACCGGTGAGGAGCAGATAGCACTCACCATGGGGGAGTGGAAGGAGGAGGAACCTGTCCTCGTGAGGGTCCACTCCGAGTGCTTGACCGGGGACGTCTTCAAATCTATGAGGTGCGATTGCAGGCCTCAGCTCGACAAAGCCCTTGAGATGATAGGTAACGAAGGAAAAGGTGTCCTTGTTTACATCTTGGGTCATGAGGGGCGTGGCATAGGTATAGCCAACAAGATAAAGGCCTACGAGCTTCAGGAGAAGGGTTACGACACGGTGGAGGCGAACGAGAGGCTGGGCTACCCACCGGATCTGAGGGACTACGGTATAGGGGTCCAGATCCTTCTCGACCTTGGTGTCAGGAAGATGAGGCTCATGACCAACAACCCGAGGAAGATAGTTGCTTTGGAAGGCTTTGGCCTTGAGATAGTGGAGAGGGTTCCCATAAAGATAGACCCTAACCCTTACAACAGGGTTTACCTAATAACCAAGAAGGACAAGATGGGTCACATAATCTGAGGAGGGGCCATGGGTGATATAAGGAAGGCGGGGACCGACAGAGGCGACATAGGAGCGGAGCTTAGGAACCTCCTGATATCAGCCCGGCTGAGGAGAGAGGAGTACCTCAACATAATAGATGAACTCGACACGGAAGAGCTAAGACACGACCTCAACGAGTACGTGACCATACTAAACAGACAGGTCCTCCCTGTCCTGGAGAGGGCGAGGGCGATAGGTGTGAAGAACCTGGTGGAGACGGCTGAAGAGATAAAGGCTATCTACGATGAGATCATAGAGAGGATACGAGAGAAGATCGGCTATGAAGAAAGAGGAAGCTGAGGAGAAAAGCCCCCTCGAAGAGGCAGAAGGTTTCTTCGACATACTCACCATAAGGGACGAGTCCCAGATAGAGCGGGAGATAGGGAGAGGACTTCTGTTCCTCAGGTTCTCCCCTATAATGGAGAGGGCCTTCCTCGACTACTACTACCACAAGTTCATCTGGCAGATCAGGATAGCTATACTTATCGGCATACTCCTTTACGCCCTCTTCGGCGTTCTGGATGCGGTGATCTTCCCCGAGGAGAAGGACGTAATGTGGTTTATAAGATACGGGGTGGTGTGTCCGGCGGGCCTTGTGGTTCTGTTCCTGACCTTCAGGGTAAGGAGGGAGAACCTAATACAGGTGGCCCACGCACTCCTCGTGATCCTCGCAGGTGCAGGCATAGTGCTTATGATATACGTGGCACCGGCCGGTCAGGCTTCCATTTACTACGCGGGTCTGATGCTGGTTGTCTTCTACGCCTACACCTTCTCGGCCATGAGGTTTTACTACGCTACCCTGAGCGCCGTAGGTGTGACCTTCATATACGTCCTTGTCCACGGTTTTCTGCTGAACGGGTGGGGGGATCAAATGCTGGCAAACCTCTTCTTCCTGGGGTCCTCAAACCTGATAGGTCTTCCCGTGAGCTACCTCCTCGAGAGGCACAGCAGAAAGGACTTCCTCCTCACCATGCTGATCGCCCTCGAGAAGAGGAAGGCTGACCAGCTTAACCTGAGGCTGAAGGACATCTCCTTCGTTGACGGCCTCACAGGAACGGCGAACAGGCACAGGTTTGAGGAGTTTCTGGCCAAAGAGTGGGAGAGGTCAAGAAGGGCCAGGAAACCTCTTTCTCTGCTTATGATCGATATCGACTTCTTCAAGGAGTACAACGACCTCCTCGGACACTTAGAGGGAGACGAGTGCCTTAGGAAGGTGGCCCAGACGATAACCAGACACGTCCGGAGGGGTGTGGACCTTGTGGCCAGATACGGCGGGGAGGAGTTCGTGGTGGTCCTCCCGGAAACTAACCTGGACCAGGCTAAGGGTGTGGCCGAGAGGATAAGGAGGGACGTAAAAAACCTCAGGATACCCCACCCTGCCTCCAGGGTCTCTGAGT
>WFOY01000146.1 GCA_015487835.1 Aquificaceae bacterium | reverse complement strand
CTACGCCAAGGGTATAGGTGCGACGAGGGCAGGTGTTATCGAGACCACCTTCAAGGAGGAGACCGAAACTGACCTCTTCGGCGAGCAGACAGTCCTCTGCGGAGGGGTCACCGCCCTCATAAAGGCAGGCTTTGAGACCTTGGTGGAGGCAGGTTACCAGCCCGAGATAGCCTACTTCGAGTGTCTCCACGAGCTCAAGCTCATAGTGGACCTCATATACCAGTACGGTATATCGGGGATGAGGTACTCGATCTCCGACACGGCCAAGTACGGCGACGTCACGAGGGGCGAGAGGATATACGAAGTGGTGAAACCACTCATGAAGGAGATCCTGAAGGAGATCCAGGACGGCAGGTTTGCAAGGGAGTGGGTCTTGGAGAATAAGGCGGGAAGACCTGTTTACCACGCCCTCCTCGAGAGGGACAGGAACCACTTGATAGAGAAGGTGGGTGAGGATCTGAGGAAGATGATGCCCTGGATAACTGGTAAGGAGCTGAAATGAACCTAACCGGTAAGAGGGCAGCCCTGAGGAGGATCTACCTGCCCTTCGGTCTCGCCCTGGCGAGGACGGGGATACACCCCAACCTCATAACCCTGATCTCCCTATTCTTGGGGACCATGTCCGCCTACTTCTTCTATCAAGAGAAGGTCCTCACAGGAGCTGTTCTCTTACTACTCTCCGGCCTCTTCGACCTTGCGGACGGCGTGGTAGCGAGGGAGACCGAGAGGACCTCCAAGTTCGGTGCTGTCTTCGACTGGATAGCGGACAAGTGGGTGGACGGCTTCGTCCTCGGAGCCATAGGCTTTACCTTCGCCTCCCCCTTCGTGGCCGTCACAGCGGTCACCGTTTCCATGCTCCACTCCTTCATAAAGCCCGTTGCCTACGCGGAGATAGGGTACTCGGATAGGGTTAAGGGGAAGATAGAGGACCCCTTGGAGAACGTGGGCTTTTTCGGGAGACCGGAGACCCACATAACCCTGATAATCTTCTCCATCTTGGAGAGGGCTGGATTCCCCTTGGGGCTTAACTTCGGTATAAAGCTCGTCGCCCTCCTGACCCTGGGGTCGCTCCTGGTCAGGGTCATATACCTCTACAAGAATTACGGTAAGGAGTACGAGTGATGGTCCACAGACCTTACATAATCATAGTCTCCGAGGTGACCATCGACGGTAAGCTGACCCTGTACAGGGGGGCCTCCTCCAAGGAGCTGATGAGTCTGATGGACGAGGAAGCCTACAGGTACCTCCACGAGATAAGATCCAAGGTG
Source organism: Aquificaceae bacterium (assembly GCA_015487835.1). Classification (GTDB taxonomy): domain Bacteria; phylum Aquificota; class Aquificia; order Aquificales; family Aquificaceae; genus Hydrogenivirga. The sequence goes on along the minus strand of WFOY01000146.1, from coordinate 7,914 downwards.
GACGGTATAATGGTCGGCTGTGAGACCGTAAGGACTGACAACCCGAGCCTCACGGTCAGGTACGTTAAGGGAAAGAATCCAACCAGGATAATACCCTGCTCCACCGCCAACGTCCCCCTCGACGCCAACGTCCTGAACACCTCGGAGGCACCTACGATAATAGCGACCACCGAGAGGGCACCCAAGGAGAGGATAGAGAAGATAAAGGAGAGGGGGGCCGAGGTAATAGTCGCAGGTGACGAGCTTGTGGACTTCGACATACTCCTCCCCAAGATCTACGACATGGGGATAAGGACCCTCATGGTGGAGGGAGGAGCCTCGATAAACTGGGAGCTGATAAGGAGGAGGGTGGTGGACGAGATAAGGATAATACACCTCCCCGTCATAGTGGGCGGTGAGAACGTCCCCACTCTCGTGGGAGGAGAGGGTTTCAAAAAGCTCAGGAACCTGCTTCACCTGAGGCTGAGATCCCACTTCAAAAGAGGAAACCACCTCATAACCGAGTGGGAAGTTGCGAAATAAATTACTTATTCTGGAGGAGGTAAAACCATGGAGGAGAAGGAGGATATAAAGGAGGAGATCGAGGAGGTAAAGGAAGACCTCAAGAAGGAGGAAGAGGAGGTAGAGAGGTTAAGGACCAGGGTAAAGGAACTTGAGGAGAAGGTAAAGAAGTTAGAAACAGTCGCCAAGAACTCAAACATAAGAGTTATAGACCTCCAGAGGGAGCTCGAGTACTTCAAAGAGAGGTACAGGAAAGACCTCGAAGACCAGAGAAGGTTCGGCCACGAGAGGTTGGCCTTAGATCTGCTTCCTATCCTTGACAACTTCGAGAGGGCTCTCACATCTGTGAAGAACTCCAAAGACTTTGAGGCCCTTCTGAAGGGGGTGGAGATCATATACACGGAGCTCAGGAGAATTTTAGAGAAGCATGGTGTAAGGGAGATGGATATAGAGGGAAAGGAGTTCGATCCTTATCTGGCTGAGGCCGTTGAAACCGTTGAGTCCGAAGAGCACCCTCCCAACAGCGTGGTGAGAGTCCTTCAGAAGGGCTACCTGATCCACGAGAAGGTCCTGAGACCCGCCAAGGTGGTGGTCAACGTGAGCAAGGAGGAGATAACCTGATGAGGATAGCCTTCAAGGACTTCCACAGAAAGATGGCACCCTTCAGGGATGAGCCCTTAGAGCAGCTCTTGGAGGACCAGGTGAACCAGTGGATAAAGGTAAACAACGTAAAGGTTATAAACGTAGAGACCCTGTGGCAGAGGAACGCCCACGTCTCCGTTGGTGTAAGGGTCTGGTACCTCATAGAGGACTGATACAGTATGAGAAGCGGGGAGTCTTCAACCTTTGGTAGGATCTTCACCCTGGAGGAGTCCAATCTTATAAAGGAAGCCTTCCTCAAAGCCTCCAAAGTTTTTGAAAGCTGGGGTTACGAGTTTATGAAGGTCCCTCTGGTAGAGCCTTGGGAGGACCAGAGGCTGGCCCTGGGGCCCAGATCGAGGGACTCGATCGCCTTCAAGGATACGAGGACGGGAGACATACTGGCTCTGAGATCCGACTTCACCACCCAGGTTCTTAGGACCGTCGCCAACCTCAGGGACGTGCAGTTTCCCTTAAGGGTTTACTACTTTGGGTCTGTGGTGTCCTCCGAGGGGGAGGCCTCCCACACAGGCGTGGAGCTCCTCGGGGTGGAGGACCTGGAGGGGGATGCGGAGGTCATATCCGCTGTGTACTCCTTCCTGAGAGATCTTGGCCTGGATAACCTGACTGTGAACGTGGGTCACGTGGGCATAGTTGAGAGTCTGATCTCCTCGGTTCAGGACAGGGAGGAGGTGAGGAGGGCCTTCATAGAGAAGGATCTCACCTTCCTTAGACACAGGTTCGGTGGTTCGCCTGTGTCCGAACTCCCCCTCATACAGGGTGGAAGGGAGGTCCTCGGCCTCCTGGACAGGATAGGTCTCAAGAGAGTGAAGGAGGAGCTTTTGAAGATCGGGGATCTTCTTTCCCACGCAGGTGTCAACTTCGTGTACGACCTCTCCGAGATCAGGAGCCTGCCCTACTACACGGGTGTGGTCTTCGAGATATTCCATCCGGCCGTTGGGTCAGCCATAGCGGGGGGAGGAAGGTACGACAGGCTCTCTGAAGTGTTTGGCGTTCGCCTGCCTTCAACCGGGGGGACCGTCTATCTGGACAGGATCGTGGATGTCTTGAAACCCCTTACCAGATCGAATAAGGATCTGTTCATCATAGACACCTCTCCGGGCAAGAGGTTCGGCTTCAAGCTGGCCTCAGAACTTAGGAGGTTCGGCTACAGCGTAGCGAGAGACATCGTGAGGAGAGATCCGGAGGAGTCTGTCCAGATCGCCTTCAGGTCAGGCTACAGGGTCGTTCTCCTGATCGAAGAGGAGGATAAGGTGAAGGTGTACAGGTCCCCTCTGGACTTTACCGAAACCACCTTAGATAAGGTCCCTGATCTTATCCAGGTACTTTAGTTCCTCCCAGGGGAAGTTCTCCCTACCGAAGTGACCGTAGCAAGCTGTCTCCCTGTATATGGGTCTCCTCAGGTCGAGGAACTCTATTATATCGGCTGGCCTTAGGGGGAAGATCTTGGTGACCACCTCCTCTATCTTCTCCTTAGGAACCTTCTCGGTACCGAAGGTCTCTATGTCAAAGGCTACGGGTTCTGTAAGACCGAAGGCGTATCCTATCTGGACCACGCACTTATCGGCCAGATCAGCGGCAACTATGTGCTTCGCTATCATCCTGGCCATGTAAGATCCTGACCTGTCGGTCTTGGTGGGGTCCTTGCCTGAGAAGGCGCTTCCTCCGGAGAAACCTATGTCCCCGTAAGCGTCCGAGACTATCTTCCTGCCTGTGAGCCCTGTATCTGCAACGGGACCGCCTATGACGAACCTACCGGTCGGATTCACCTTTATGTCCGTGTGGGGGCTCAGGAACTCCTCAGGTATCTCCTTCTTTATAACCTCCTCCCTTATCATCTCCCTGAGGTTGTTAAGGGCTATGTCTGGATCGTGGTGAACGTAGCAGACAACGTCTTTTACGAACTTGGGCCTCCCATCCTCGTAGATCATGGTCACCAGAACCTTACCGTCCGGTCTTAGGAAGGGGTACCTGCCCTCCTTCCTGAGGTCGGATATCTTCTTGGAGATCCTATGGGCGATGCTTATCGCCCAGGGCATGAGGTTGGGGGCCTCCTTCACAGCGTAGCCCACGACTATAGCCGTGTCTCCTGCTCCCTCTCCCGACACGCCGAGGGCTATCTCAGGGCTCTGCTCGTCTATGGAGGTTATGACCGCACAGGTGTCGGCGTCAAAACCAAGCTCCGGTTTTGTGTAGCCTATGTCCTTCACAACGCCTCTCACCACCTTGGGTATGTCCACGTAGCTCTCCGTTGAGAGCTCCCCTCCCACGATGACCAGGCCGGTCGTGACCATGATCTCGAAGGAGACCTTGCTGTAAGGGTCCTTCTTCAGAAACTCATCCAGGAGGGCGTCCGCTAACTGGTCCGCTATTTTGTCCGGGTGACCCTCCGTAGCGGACTCAGCCATCCTCAGTGAGTACATGGGTCTATTTTATCTCAGGGTTCGGTAGGCTCGTCGGGGACCGTGTGGTCTATCTTCTGGTCTGGACAAAGCCTCCTCGGTTCCCACTCAGGATGCACGTCCGGGTCCACAGGCTCCACAGGAACTATGGGTTCGGTCTTGGGCTTCTCCTCCATGACAAAACCCTCCTTAACCCTTAATATAGTCACCAGATCCCGAGGTTGAAGAGCAGATCCACACACTCCTCTTCCAGGGTCCTGTCCACACCCCCGCTCCCCACGCTACCGAACTCCACCCCCTCTATCACCTTGCAAGGTTCGGGTAGCGGTGCCTCCTCGGCCATGACCGGTGAGGCCGAGTAAACTATCCTGTCGCCGTTCCTTCTTATGGAGAGGCCGTAGGACCTCAGTAGGGCGTTTCTCCACACAACTATGAACAGCTTCAGGAAGAAGGAGAGCCTCGTTGGTCTGTAGGAAGGGTGGGGCTTGTACTTTTCGGGCTGCCTTATGCCTTCGAGCTCCATCTTCTTTATGATCCTCTCCACCTGGTCCGGCGGTGGGTGGGGTATGCCCTCCGGCCACCCGAAGAAGTCCACAGCCTTCCTCCCCAGCTTGAACACCCAGGAGGTGAGCCTCGTGAATTCCTCAGCGGGAGGGACTAATAGATACCTGAACTCCCTCTGCCCGAACTCGACCCTGTCGGGTGTTCCCTCGACCACCTTAAGGAGGGACCTGGGTCCCTCCTTCCTGAGCAGGTCCTCTATCTCGTAAAAACCTATGTACTCGCTCCTCCAGAGGGATATGAGTATGGGTTCCCTCCCCAGGCCGAAGGGCATAAGCCTTATACCCGAGAGGATCAGCCTCTCCCTCCTCGTCCTTCCTGCCAGCCAAAGGTACTTGTCCAGGTATATCTTGAACTCCCTCGGACTCGAGAGGAGCCTCTCCCAGCACTCCCTCGAAACCTCTATGGGGTCGACGACCTCAACAAAGTTAAAGGGTAGCTGACTCTGCATCTTAAGAATTCAATATAGGTTTCTTTCAGGAAACTGACACGTCACGGTACCTGCCCGCCACCTCTCTTATCTCAAGTAGGGCTTCCACTACGAACTCAAGGTCGCTTAAGGGTATCTGGTTCGGCCCGTCCGAGAGGGCTTCCTCGGGGTTCGGGTGGGTCTCCATGAAGATACCATCGCAACCTACAGCGACAGCCGCCCTCATGAGGGGGAAGGCGAACTCCCTCTGACCGCCCGATCTGTCACCCATACCTCCAGGGATCTGAACGCTGTGGGTCCCGTCGAAGATCACCTTTGCGAACCTGGACATTATCGGAAGGCTCCTGAAGTCCACAACCAGGTTGTTGTAGCCAAAGGTGGTACCCCTCTCGGTAAGGTATATCTCCCTTGCACCGCCTACTTTGAGCTTTTCCACCACGTTCTTCATGTCCCAGGGAGCCATGAACTGCCCCTTCTTTACGTTCACTGGCCTTCCCGTCTTCGCAGCCGCAAGCAGAAGGTCCGTCTGCCTGCACAGGAAGGCAGGGATCTGGATAATGTCCACCACCTCCCCCACCGGTTCCGCCTGCCAGCTCTCGTGTATGTCGGTGGTAACCTTAAGACCCAGGTCCTCCTTAACCCTTCTTAAGACCTTCAGCCCGAACTTAAGGCCGTGGCCCCTGAAAGAGTGGATCGAGGACCTGTTGGCCTTATCGAAGGAGGATTTGAAGACGAACTCCGCCTCCTTGAACCTCTCCTGGAGTTCCCTTATCTTCTCGGCCGCTGTGAGGACGACCCTCTCGCTCTCTATAGCACAAGGACCTGCTATTATCAGAAATCCACCCATACCAGCCTCCTATATAATACTAATCTCACGGATCAAGGGAGGGAATCATGATACACGAACACCAGATAGAGAGGATAAAAGGCAAGTTCTTCACAGAGGAGGAACTCAGGAAGGAGATAGCCCTCTATAACCTGGTGGAAGACATAAGGAGGAAGATAAAAGACCAGGTGGAGGATCACTTCAGGAGGACAGACCAGGAGTTCACCTACGTGGAGCAGATCACCGACAACTACGGGATAATGGTTAGGGTCGTCAGGGATAAGGAGAGTGGCAAGTTCTTTTACTTCTATTACTTCAAGCACAGGATACCTTACAGGGAGTATTATTTTTATAAGGAGGAAAGGGAGGAATGAAAAAGGCCCTGGTCTTTGTCCCCTTTCTCATAGTGGCCTGTGCACCCGTTACTCAGGATAGAACCTCCGAGAGGGTCTCCGAGGTTGAGCTCAAGCTGACCAGGATCGAGCAGAAGCAGGAGGAGCTTGAGAAGGACCTGGACCAGACCAACAGGAGGATAGACAGGATCACCGAGATACTCTCAGAACTCAGGCTCGACCTTGAGAAGATCAAGCTCAAGCTGGAAACGGGCGTAAGCGAGGGGGTGTCTCCCAAGGTAACCAGGATACCCGAGGAGACCGATATAAGGAGGGTCCCACCGCCCACTGAGGAACTGAAACCACCCCAGGATCTGAAGCCTGAGGAGGAACCAGAACCTGAGGTCAAGGATGAGGACACCGCCTACAGGGAGGCCATAGAGCTGTACAGTGTGAAGAAGCTATACGAGGCGAGGGACGCCTTCCTGAACTTTATAAAGTACTTCCCCCAGAGCAAGTACACCGACAACGCCTTCTTCTGGATAGGTAGGATATACTACGAGCTCGGGGATATGGGAAGAGCCGAGGGTGTCTTCAAGAGCCTGGTGGAGAAGTGCGAGAGTGGCAGCCTGCCAGACTGTAACAAACTCCCAGACGCCTACTTCCAGCTTATGAAGATAAACATGGACAGGGGCAACATCGAGGAGGCCAACAGATACTACTCCATACTCCTTGAGAAGTTCCCGACCTCCGACGCAGCCGTTAGGGCCAGGGAACATAAAAACCTGATGAGCGAGTAATGGAAATAAAGATCCCGGTCCACATAGCCATCATAATGGACGGGAACGGGCGGTGGGCCAAGAGGCAGGGGATGCCCCGTATAATGGGCCACTACAGAGGGGCTGAGGTAGCAGAGGAGATAACCAAGGCCTGCATAGATCTGGGGGTAAGGTACCTAACCCTCTTCGCCTTCTCAACGGAGAACTGGAAGAGACCCAAGGAGGAGGTAAACCTCCTCTTTGACCTTCTTAGGAACTACCTCACCAGCAAGAGGGAGGACCTGAACAGACTTGGGGTGAGGTTAAGGTTCATAGGCAGGAGGGACAGGATAGACCCCGACCTTAGGGACCTGATGACAGACCTTGAGCAGGAGACCTCTAAGAACAACAGGATCACGGTGATCCTCGCCGTAGATTACGGAGGGAGGGACGATATAATCCGAGCCGTCAACAGAGCCCTCAGGGAGGGCCTCCTGGATTTGGACGAGGAGACCTTCTCTAAGTTCCTGGATCTCGCCGGCGTTCCCGATCCGGACCTCCTCATAAGGACCGCCGGGGAGAGGAGGGTCTCTAACTTCCTCCTTTGGAACTTAGCTTACACAGAACTTTACTTTACCGACGTCTGCTGGCCCGACTTCACAAAGGAAGAACTCCTAAGAGCCATAGAGGACTTCTCGAGGAGAAAGAGGAAGTTCGGAAGAGTCTTGGATGAGTAGGGAGATATACGGGGTCCTGATAGGGATATTCACCTTAGCGGTCATAGTGCTTCCCGTTCCCCTCTTTCTGGTAGCCGTCGGTGTCCTATCATTGCTTATTTCCAGAGAGATCTCCTCCCACCTTGGCACGGAGGAGGTCTCTCCTGTAGGCTTCTTCGCACCCCTGTTCTTTTACCTGGACGTATCCATCGGTATGGTTTTCAGCTTCCTTGTCAGCCTGGCTTACGGATACATGAGGTGGAGCCTGGACAGCATGATAAGGTCTCTCTTCCTGATCGTGTTCGTCGGCTTCTTCCCCTCATATCTCATCCACATAAAGGAGGAGGGCACCTACTTCATCCTGGTCTTCTTCCTCAGCCTGTGGGCCTCCGATGTTGCCGCCTACTACGTGGGCAGGAGTATGGGGAGGACGGCCCTCTTTCCCAAGATATCCCCCAAAAAGACCCTGGAGGGTTTCCTGGGAGGACTTGTGGCGGGCCTGCTGGTCTTTACAGTTCTTTCCGACCTTCCCCTCCTGAGGAGCGTCCTGGTAGGTGTAATCTTCCTGACGGCGGGAGTTGTGGGTGATTACTTCAAGAGCTTCTTAAAGAGGCACTTCGGGATAAAGGACTTCTCAAACGTCCTCGGAGGTCACGGGGGCTTTACCGACAGGTTCGACTCCGCCATCTTCTCAGCACCCTTATACTACTGGCTGATCGTCCGACCTT
>WFOY01000145.1 GCA_015487835.1 Aquificaceae bacterium | reverse complement strand
GTAGATACATACCCGTGATAGCTCCGGTAGGCGTGGGAAGTGAGGGGGAGGCTTACAACATAAACGCTGACTTTGCTGCCTCTGAGATAGCAGCTGCCTTAAAAGCCGAGAAGCTGATCTTCCTTACCGACACGGAGGGGGTTAAGGACGATGAGGGAAAGCTGATACCGACCCTCACCAGGGATCATGCGAGGGATCTCATAGAGAGGGGCGTGGTAAAGGAAGGTATGATCCCCAAGCTGGTCTCAGCCCTCAGCGCCCTTGAGAGGGGCGTGAGGAAGGTCCACATAGTGGACGGGAGGGTTCCCCACTCGGTTCTCCTGGAGATATTCACCGAGGAGGGGGTGGGAACCCAGATCCTCAGCAGACCTGACAGCCACCCAGGGTGAGCCTCCTAACCCTGATCGTGGGCTGGGCATCGGTCACGGGAACTCCCTGGCCGTCCTTACCGCAGGTCCCTATGGCCCAGCCAAGGTCGTTCCCCACCGCATCTATATCCTGCAAGGCTTTTGGCCCGTTACCTATCAGGGTAGCCCCCCTTATGGGGTAGGTTATCTCCCCGTTCTCTATCATGTAGCCTTCCATTATCTCGAAGACGAAGTCCCCCGTAACCGTGTTCACCTCACCCCCGCCCATCTTAACTACGTAAACGCCCTTTTTGGTGTCCCTTATTATGTCCTCAGGATCGTCCTTGCCCCTTTCTATGAAGGTGTTTGTCATCCTAACTATGGGAACGTGGGCGTAACTCTGCCTCCTACCGTTACCCGTCGATTCCCTCCCCTCCTTCATTGCCCTCAGCCTGTCGTACATGTAACCCACGAGATACCCGTCCTTTATGAGGACCTTCCTCTGGGCGGGCACCCCTTCGTCGTCCACGGTAAAGGACCCGTTGTGGTTGGGCAGGGTGGCGTCGTCCACAACCGTGACGAGGTCGCTCGCCACCTTCTCACCGATCCTCCCCGCGTAAACGGACAGGCCCTTCTGGACCAGGTCAGCTTCGAGGCCGTGCCCGACCGCCTCGTGGATCATAGTCCCCCCCGCCTGGGATGAGAGGACCACCGTGAAGGTCCCCGCGGGTGCCGGCTTGGCGGTGAGCATAAGGAGTGCCCTCTCGGCCGCCTTCTGGGCCACCGTCTCCGGAGGGACCTCCTCGAAGATCTCCAGGCCCTTCCTGCCGCCTAAGGATTCGTACCCTCTCTGGAGGACCTCACCGTCGCTCGCCACCACCTCTACGAAGAAGACTACCCTCTTCTGGACGTCCTCGGCCATCTCCCCCAGATTATTGACGATCAGCACCTCCCTGGTCCTGTCCATGAGAACGGAGAGCACCTGCCTTATCTTGTCCCCGTAGCTCCTCGCCTTCTCCTCCGCCCTTTTCAGGATCTCAGCCCTGAACTTGAGGTCCACCGAATCGGGGTCTATAAGGACTGGGGTCCACCCTTCCAGATACCTCTTTCCGACCGCAACGGGTCCGTAGCCTTCGCCTCTCGCAAGGGTTTTAGCTATGGTGATCAGGTTTTCAAAGGTGGGATCCGTCGTGTACCCGTAGTAGGTCTTCCCGTTCTTGATCAGCCTTATGCCCACTCCCTCGTCGTAACCGTGGGTCGCTCTTGATATGCGTCTGTCCTCGATCTCCATCCTCGTGGTCCTGGACCTCTCGTAGAAGATCTCACCGTACTCACCCCCTTGGGAAAGGAGGTTGGAGAGTATAAACCCTGCCTTATCCTTTATCATCTCCTTAACTTCGGATACGGTCTCCACCATCACCTCCTCTTAAAAGTTTAGGTCCTCAGGGCCCGACTCACCTATGATCTCAAGACCCCTTACGTGCCTCTTCATACCCTCCAGTATCCTGAGGAGGTCCTCGAACCTGTCCGGTGGAACTATCACGTCCACCACACCCTCACCCTTACCCCTGGTCCTGGCGAGGGCTAGCCTTCCCGCCCCGTCCAGCAGGGCGTTGAAGAAACCCACCTCACTTACCGGCATCCTTACGGTTACTATTCTTGCCTTTACCTCCTTTCCTCTCATACTTGACAACCTTGGCGTTGAACAGCTTCATGATGTTCAGAACAGACTGGTCGTACCCCTCTCCCTGGACACTTTTTTTTTAAGCACCCTGAACTCGACCTCTGGAATGGACTCTCTCACCCTAACGAACTCCTCCGAGAAGGTGTTGTAGGTGTCCTCCTCTATGAGGAACACGGTCTTTCCTCCCTCCTCCTTTCTCTCGGCGGACTCCAGAGCCTTCCAGGCGACAGGTGAGAGGAGGGACTTTATCCTTTCTTCCAAGCTGTCCCCAGCCTCCTCAGCCTCCTTCACGGTTATCCCAGCGGTGATCACCTTGGACAGGGGCAGGATCTCTTTGACTATCAAAGACTTTATGACCGCAAGCTCGTAGGCCCTGAGGGGGGTTCTGGTCCTCGCCTCGATCTTCCCTCTGGTTACCAGGTTCTCCACGTAGAGGAGGGCCTCTAGGGGGTAACTCTCAAACTCTCTGTATGCATCGGGGTCCTCTAAGACACTCTCTGGTCTTTTCAGGCTCTTGAAGAGTATGGCGTTCCTTACCTCCTCCTCCAGGTTCTCCCAGAACTTGGTAAGGTTGTACCCCTTCTCGTAGAGGTCCCTCAGGAGATCTATGGCCTCATCCACCCTGGAGTCGATCAGCATCTTGAGGAACTCCCTTATCTTCGCCCTGTTTATTATCCCCAAGAACTCCTCCACCACTTCAACCGTGATCCTGTCGCCGCCGGAGAGGACAGCCTGGTCGAGGAGGGAGGCAGCGTCTCTCAGGCACCCTTCGGATACGGAGGCTATGACCCTTAGGGCCTCCTCCTCGAATTCGATGTTCTCCTTTTCGCATATAACCTTCAGGTAATCGACAACCTTGTTCTCGTTTACTCTGGTGAACATTATCCTCTGACATCTCGAGAGTATGGTGGGGATTATCTTCTCGTACTCGGTGGTGCAGAGGATAAAGACGGTCCTCGGGGGAGGTTCCTCCAGGGTTTTGAGGAGGGCGTTGAAGGCCTCCTTCGTGAGCATGTGGGCCTCGTCGATTATGTAAACTTTGTAGGAACCTTTTATAGGCGTGTAGCTGACCGCCTCCCTGAGGGCCCTTATGTCGTCTATACCCCTGTTGGAGGCCGCGTCCATCTCTATAAGGTCAGGGAAGGAACCCCTGTCTATCTCCTTACAGTTATCACACTCACCGCAGGGTTCCCCCTCCTCAGGCCTCAGGCAGTTGAGGGCCTTCGCGACTATGCGGGCTACGGTGGTCTTTCCCACTCCCCTCGGACCTGCGAAGAGGTAAGCGTGGGCCACCCTGTTTTCCCTTATGGCGTTCCTCAGGATCCTTACGGGAACCTCCTGTCCAACCACCTCCCTGAAAAACCGAGGTCTGTACTTCCTTGCGAAGGGTAAGTACATGACTATATTTTACCCCGCACCCGGGACGGCGGGCTTACCCTTGCTCCCTTTCGGGCCTGGGGGAGTTCACCCTGTCCCGTTGCGGGGTTATTATTAATATAAACCATCGAGGTAACAGCCATGATAGTTCTGAACCTTAAGGAGATATTCGATCGGGAAACGAGGTTCCAGGCCAGGTACTCCATACCTCCCCAGGACATAAGGTTCCCTCCGGAGGTGGGGGAGATAAAGGAACCTGTCGACGTCTATGTGGAGATCACCAAGTACGATAGAGGTTACAACGTACATCTGGACATAAAGGGCAAGGTGGAGCTCGAGTGTAGTAGATGTCTTGTGGTCTTTGAGAAGGACCTCTCCCAGACCAAGGACAAACACATAGAGACCTACCCTGTTGAGGAGACGATAGCCCTTTCACCTGAGGACCTTGAGGTCTCCTTCATGGAGGACCCCGATGTAATAAATCTGGAGGACATAGTGAGGGAGGAGCTCATACTGGAGATACCTATGAAGCCCCTGTGCAGACCTGACTGTCCCGGCATACACTCCCCCTACCTACTCTTCGAGGACTCAAACCCGAAGCGGGAAGATCCGAGATTTGCTATACTAAAGAACCTGCTAAAGGACATGGAGGTAGAGGATGGCGGCTCCTAAGGCTAGAACTTCCAAATGGAGAAGGGATAGAAGGAGGTCCCAGAACTTCTTCGCCAAGTTCAAGGTGCCTGCCCTGTCCGAATGCCCTAACTGCGGTGAGAGGATAGTTCCCCACAGGGTATGTCCCTACTGCGGACACTATAAGGGAAGGGAAGTGGTAAGCATAGACTGATGGAAGAACTCACCTTCGCCGTGGACTGTATGGGGGGTGACTACGCCCCCCTTGAGATAGTAAGAGGTTGTATCTTAGCCGCGGACCAGATCGGGTGCAGGATCCTGCTGGTAGGTGACGGGGACCAGATAGAGTCCATACTCAGAAAGGCGGGCAGGTCCGGTGACCCCCGCCTCCAGGTGGTTCACGCCCCTGAGAGGATAAACATGAACGATCCACCTTCCACGGTCCTTAAAAGGAGGAACTCCTCCCTGCACACGGCGGCCAGGCTTGTAAGGGAGGGGAAGGCGGAGGGTTTGGTCTCCGCAGGAAACACGGGAGCGGTTCTCGCGGCGGGAAAGTTCATAGTGGGAACTGAGGAGGAGATCGAAAGGCCGGCCATAGCCGTGGCCCTCCCAAACCCAAGGGGGTGGACAGTCCTCATAGACGTGGGCGCGAACGTCGATTCCAAACCCAGGCACCTGGTACAGTTCGCGGTCATAGGACACACCTACGCCCAGGAGATCCTGGGCATAAAGAACCCGAGGGTGGGCCTACTCAGCATAGGTGAGGAGGAGGGAAAGGGGAACGACCTGGTGAAGGAGACCTACCCGATGCTCAAGCGAACGGGACTAAACTTCCTGGGTAACGCGGAGGGAAGGGACATATACGCTGGAACCTTCGACGTTATAGTCTGTGACGGCTTCATAGGCAACGTGATCCTGAAGGCCAGCGAGAGCCTGGGGATCGCTGTGGTTCAGATGATAAAGGAGGAGATAAAGAGGAGCTTCATAGCCAGGTTGGGAGCATTCCTCCTC